>DVKN01000163.1 GCA_018716005.1 Candidatus Scatomorpha stercoravium | reverse complement strand
GGAGCTGAGCGCAATGTACAAAGCCAAACACATGAAATATACCCGCCGGCGCGTAACGCTGCCGATGCTGGTTCTCATAGCCGCGCTCTGCGTCGCTATACTCGTCTTCCCCACCTCGGCGAACGACGCCTCCGCCTCGCCCGATGCGGTCTCCGGCGCGCGCAGCCCCATGAGTCCCGGCACCTCGGGCACGTACAGCGTCGTCCCCAGCGCGCAGCACGGCGGCAGTGTCGTCCCCGGCGCCACGGACGCCGCGGCCGGCAAGCTCGTCACCTTCAGCGTGAAGCCCGACGACGGCTTCGAGACCGCCTCCGTGGCCGTCATCTCCGCCTCTGGCAGCTGCCTCGAGGTCGTAAGGGTCAAGGGCGAGGATTACAAGTTTGTCATGCCCAGCGAAGGCGTCACCATCGACGTGAGCTTCCAGTACCTCCGCAGCGCCTAAGCCAGCAAATCAATAAGCGCCCGGCTCCAAATCGGAGCCGGGCGCTTATTATGTCAAAATACAATACGGCCTGTCACCCGCCGCGGAATATTCCGCGGCTGTAATCATCTTCGGCGCGCGGCGGCAGGAGGTATTCCGGCCTGCTCGCGATACTTCGCGACAGTGCGGCGGGATACGGCACAGCCGCTCTTCTCCAGCGCCTCAGCAAGGGCTCTGTCGCTCATCGGCTTTGCCGGGTCCTCCGCTGCTATCAGGGCGCGCAGGGAATCCAGGATCCCGCAGGATGTCGTCCCTTCCGCGCTCTCCCGCTGGAAAAAGTGAGCGAGCGGGAAAACGCCCCAGCGGCATGCAATGTATTTGCCGCGTATGGCCCGAGACACGGTGGATACGTGTACTCCCAGCTCTGCTGCAAGCTGAGTCATCGTACAGGGCTTAAGCGGCGAGACACCGTCAGTGAAAAAGTCGGCTTGTTTTTCAACAACCGCTCCAACGCAGGCAAGCAGCATATCCCGCCGCCTCTCCACGCATCGCACGGCCCATGCCGCCTGACGCAGCTTTTCTGTGAAGTACTCGCGCTCCTCGTCGCTGAGGCCGGGCCGCTCCGCCATGGCGGCGTAAAAGGCGTCTATACGCCAGCTAGGCAGATATCGCTCCGCCGTTGTCAGCTCAAATCCGTTCTCAGATGAGGTCACCTCCACGTCGGGCAGGACGTAACCCGTGGCGTCCCTTTCGGCAAAGCCATTGGAAGGACGCGGCGACAGCGTGCCAATCAGCTCCTTTGCAGCAAGCACCTCTTTTACCGGGATTTCAAGGCTCTCGGCTATACGCCGCGTCTGGCCACGCGCGAGCGCATCCAGCCAGCCCTCGCAGATTTTATACGCTGCGGAGCCCTCGCAGCCGAGACGACGCAGCTGAATGGTTAGACATTCGGACAGGCTTCTCGCGCCCACACCGGGAGGATCGAGGGACTGGAACACCTTTACCGCTCTCTCGCACCGCTCCGCCTCGCCCGCGAAAACCTCGAGCTCGGCGCAGTCGTCCGGCAGGTAGCCGCGCTCGTCCGTCTCGTTGACAAGGTAAAGCAGCTCGCGCCGCATGAGCTCCGGAACTCGCAGGCTGAGCACCTGCTCGCGCAGATATTCGCGCAGCGTACCACGCTTTTCGTCGGGTATGACTTCCTCGCGCGCATCCTCCGTATCCGCCGTATGCCTCGGCCGCTCCCTTACGGCGCCGCGGAAGCTCTGCTGCGGCGGCAGCTCCTCTAGCAGCGGATTTTCCAGCGATAGCTCGCGCAAATAGGCGTCCAGCTCCTGTACGCTCATCTGCAAAAGCTGCATGGAGAGCTGCATCTGCTGGCCCATCGCCTGTTTTGTCTCATGCCTGAGCGTAATCTCCACGCGCTCGCCTCCCTTTGAATTACGCTACCGTTTATTATATCACAAACGCAAGAAAAAGGCACGGTCTAAACCGTGCCTTTTTTCGTTTTCCGTCTGATTCAGTCGAGATTTATCGCAGCTTCCCAGCCGGAGCGGGTTGCCTCATGGATGCGGGCGGGTTTGTTCTCATCGCCGACCTTGACTACACGCTCAAAGTGCTTTTCGAGCTCGCCGGAGAACGGGTTCGCGGAGCGTACGCCTATGCTCATGACGATAACGTCGCAGGGCAGGAAGTACTTCTCCCCGGTTACGGTGCTCTCCATGTAGACGCCCTTTTCATCTACCTTCGCGCACTTGCGGTTGAGCATGAAAACGACCTGGTTCCGGTCGAGGACGTCGACGATATCGTTGCGAAGCGAGCCGTTGCCGTCCGGAGCTATGAACGGGGCCATCTCTACGACCATAACGGCGTTGCCCTTGCTGCGCTCGGAGAGCTGCTCCGCAACCTCGAGCCCGGTGAAGCCGGAGCCGATGACGACTATACTCTTGTCGCGGTAATCCACTTCCCCGCGCAGTATTTCAGGCGGGGTCACGAGTATGGGGCAGCTGTCTGCGCCCTCAATGAACTTGGGAATAAGCGGCACCGCGCCGGCGGCGTCTATAACGGCGTAATAGCCCTCGGCTTCAAGGTCGGCTATAGTGGGCGCGAAATTCTTGATTATCCTCACGCCGTTCGCCGTCATTCGGCGCTCCAGCGTCTCTATGAGCCAGGCGTTCTTGTGCTTGCTGGTTGAACGGCTGCCGAGATAGACCTGACCGCCAAGGTAGGGCAGCTTTTCGTACAGAGTAACGGCGAAGCCGCGCGCTCCCAGTACGCTGGCGGCCTCCATGCCGGCCGGACCGCCGCCTATTACGGCCACCTTGCGGCCGGCGCCATTTTTGTTGAGGGGCTTCAGCTGGCTCTCAAGGCCGGCCTCGGGGTTCACGGAGCAGGCGACAGCGCCGGAGTTGTGGGATATGGCCTCATAGCAGCGCATACAGCTTATGCAGCGCGTTATGTCGTAGTCGCGGCACTCGTAGGCCTTCCTGGACCAGTCGGGATCCGCAAGATGCGCGCGTGCGCTGCCGACGAAGTCGGTGTATCCATTGGCGAGGAGCCACTCGGCATAGGCCGGCTCTCGCACGAGACTGACTGCGCAGACCGGGATATTCACGACCTGCTTGGCCGCCTTCGGGAGGTGCTTGCGCCAGCCCTGGTCGAAGGAGGGCGGCTCAACGCTCTGGCTGCCGTGGGACATGCTGCCCGACGCGGAGACGTCCAGGAGATCGACGCCCCACTCCTCGGCCCACTTGAAGACCTTGAGCGTCTCGTCCAGGTGCTGGCCGTATTTGCCGACGTATTCTTCGCCGGAGAGCCGCAGCATAATGGGGTAGTCTTCGCCGCAGTAGCGCCGTATGGCCTCGAGCACTTCGTGCAGGAAGCGCGCACGGTTCTCAAGAGTGCCGCCGTATTCGTCCGTGCGACGGTTGAGCTTGGCGGAAAGGAACTGATGAATGAGATAGTGATGCGCGCCGTGGATGGCGACGCCGTCAATGCCTCCGAGCTGCAGGCGGCGCGCCGCCGCACCGTACTTGTCGGCTATAACGTGTATTTCATCGGCTGTCAGCTCGCGGGTTACGACGCCCCTGGCCCTGTGGGAGGGAATTGGACTTGCAGAGACAAAATTCTCTTTTGGCTGGATAAGTCCGTTGGCCTCGCTGCCAGGGTGGTTTATCTGTACAAAAGCCTTCGCGCCGCCGGAATGTATGGCGTCGGCGACCTTGGCGAACTCCTCAATGCTGTAGTCCGCATCCGCGCGTATGCTCTTAAGGCTTTGCAGGCCTGTAACGGAGTCAACGCAGGCTAGCTCCGTCACGATTGCGCCCACTCCGCCGTCAGCGCGGCGCTTATAATATGCCAGCAGCGCGTCTGTGACGTGCCCGCCGTTTTCCCCGGGCTCGGTAAGGCCAGTCTGATGCGGCTCCATGATTATGCGGTTACGGATAATCATGGAGCCCACCCTGCCGGGGGTAAATAGTCTCTCGTACTTCACGTCTCTTCTCTCCTTATGCTTTT
The DNA here is from genome assembly GCA_018716005.1 of Candidatus Scatomorpha stercoravium. GTDB lineage: Bacteria > Bacillota > Clostridia > Oscillospirales > Oscillospiraceae > Scatomorpha > Scatomorpha stercoravium. The sequence goes on along the minus strand of DVKN01000163.1, from coordinate 1,940 downwards.
ATGGTTTTTCATTTTGCGGCGGCCCTGAAATCTATGCGGCCAGGATCCGCCTTTGCGCGGCGGATTATCCCCCGCTCGACGGCTTCGTCGAAGAGCGGGCCGCGGAAGGCGGGATGCGCAATGTTGATGAGGCGGTAGGCGCGCTCCTCTAGTGTCTGATCGAACAGCTCAGCCACGCCATACTCTGTTGCAATGTACATGACGTCTGTGCGCGGAGTCGTTACCACGGCCCCCTCCGGCAGAGCTGCCCTGATGCTGCTCTCGAGCGTGCCGTCGCGCCTCGAATGGGTGCTCTTTAGGCAGAGGACGCTGCGTCCTCCTTTCGAGAGCGCCGCGGCGCGCACGAAATCGAGCTGACCGCCCGTACCGGAATACTGCCTGCCGTGGATATTTTCGCTGCACACCTGACCGGTGAGGTCGCACATGAGGCAGGAGTTGACAGAGACGAAGTTCTCTATTCTTCCCACCTCGAACGGGTCGTTTATCTCGTTTATCGGCGCGAGCTTTATAAACGGCAGGAGCTCATCGTCCACCCTGCCTGTCGCGGTAATCACGAAACCTGCCTCCACCCTCTCGCGGTCGACCACTCCCCGACGCATGAGCTCAAGCATGGAGTCTGTTACAACCTCGCTGCGTATTCCTAGGTTTTTTCTGTCTGTGAGCCTGTAGGCTATGGCGTTCGGCAGTCCGCCAAAGCCTATTTGGAGCGTGTCGCCATCGCGCACCAGCGGCGCCACCTGTTCGGCTATGAGCTCGTCCCAGGGGGAGGTCTTGTAGTTGTGGCGGCTGAGCTCATGGTCGCAGCGGCACAGTGCCGTGACTTCGCTCACGTGGATGCGGCTGCACTTTCCAGCCGTCCGCTGCTGGTTTGCGTTTATCTGATATACGCGCTTTTCGCACCAGTGTGCCGCCGGCGACCAGCACACGCCGCGCACTCCGAAGTACAGGTAGCCCTCCTCGTCAGGCTCCGTCACCTCGACCATATGTACGTTAGCGCGGTATACGTCCTTTACCGCCCTGAGGGCGCGGTGAAAGTGTACCGAGGCCGGCTCCACATTGCCGAGAGGCAGCCCCGCCCTGTCGGCCGTGCCTAGGAAGAAGGACACCGTCCCAACGCGCGAAAAGCAGTCCGGATCCGACAGGCAGGCCATATCCGTGCCGCCGTTGGCCGATATGACCCGCACGTCCCTTATGTCCCGGCGCGCGCACACGGCGTTCACCAGCGCAGCGGGAGTACTGCCTCCTCCGCCGATGAATATGCGGTCGCCGCTCGAAACGAGTGAGGCGGCCTCCTCAACGCTCATAAGCCTGCTCTCGTATATTTCTCTCCAGTCCACGCTCCGGCCTCCCGCTTTTATTCGCCCCAAAGGGCGGCCGAAGCCGCCCCGGGAGCGTGAGTTGTGGAATTCTTATTTCTGCTTGTGCCACTTGGCAGCGAGACGCTCGCCCTCGGCGGCATCCTTGCACCACTCGGCGAAGACCTCGGCGCTGTTCTCGCCGATGTGCGGTGCCTTGCGCGCCGGGCGATCCTCCTCACTTACGGCGGAGAAATCGGCGAAGTAAGCGCACTGCTTGTTGCTGACGGCGTCGGTACCATCCCATTCGGGATACATGGGGAAGTTGTTCCACCAACCCATGCGGTTGTACTCCTCGTCGGTCCAAACCTCGGCGGCAGTCATGACGGGGCAGGTGGGCACACCGGCCTTCTCCATCATGTCGTAGGCCTCGCGAGTATCCTCAAAGGTCATGAGCCAATCAGTGACGGTCTCCTCGACGAAGGTGTGGTTCGCCTTGCGGCTGGGCAGATCCTTCGTGCGTTCGTCGGTCTTGAGATCCTCGCGGCCCATGCAGTCGCACAGCGGGTTCCAGGTGCTGGGCGACACGGCGGCGATGACCATGCTCATGGTCTTGCCCGTGTAGATACCGTAGGGGCTCATGTT
>DVKN01000162.1 GCA_018716005.1 Candidatus Scatomorpha stercoravium | reverse complement strand
CGTGCCGGAGACGTCGGTGTAGCCGCCCGTCTCGGCGTCGTAGACGTACTTGTCGTACCAGCCGACGAGCTTGAAGCTCATGCCGCAGAGCTCCTCATAGCTCCAGCTCTCGACGGTCATATCCGCAGCCTCGCCGTCGAGGTAGCCCTCGAGGGATTCGGTGAGCTCCTCCTCGGTGCGCAGGCCGAGGGTGTAGAGCACGAGGTCGCTCACCTCGTTGTTCTTGTCGACAATGAGCACCACCTCGTCGTAGTTCTCGGGCCAGGCGCCGTATATCACGTCATACTGGCTCTTGAGCGTGTCGCTTATGAGCTCGCCGCCCTCGCCCGGGAGCATCTCCTCCCAGCTCTCGAAGCCGGAGAAGAAGCCGCCCATCGTGTCGAAGTAGCTCGAGAAGTCGCCGCCGTACATATTGGCCATGAGGTCGTTCAGGAGCGAGACGACGTCGCTCTTGACGACGTTCCCGCCGGCGTCCTTCGTGTATATGTCGAAGTTGGGGTCGTAGGTGTACTGTATGGCGCTCGTGAACTCCTCTATGCCGCCGCCGTTCCGGTCGAGGAACTCCTTGAAGCTCTCGAGGTCGTTCGTCTCGGTGTCGACGTTCGTAAGGTTATCCATGAGGTCGTACATTATGACGTTGGAGTAGACGCGGTCGAGCCCGTGCTCCTCCTGCGCGTCGCCGGTCCCGGCCATGGCCTCCATGAGGCTCGTGAGGTCGGCGGCCTCGGCCTCTATCGTGAGCGGGTAGGTGCTGAGCGTGTCCTCCTGCACCTGGTCTATGTAGGCCTGGATGCCGTTCGAGAGCGAGAGTATGAGCGCGATGCCGATTATGCCTATGCTGCCGGCGAAGGCCGTAAGTATGGTGCGGCCCTTCTTCGTCTTGAGGTTGTTGAAGGAGAGGCCGAGCGCCGTCGCGAAGGACATGCTGGGCTTCTTCTTGCCGTCGTCCCCGCGGGGCTTCTCCGTGCCGTCGGGGCTGTAGGGCATGGTGTCGCCCGTAATTCCGCCGTCCAGGAGGCGGACTATGCGCGTGGAGTAGCGCTCCGCGAGCTCCGGGTTGTGCGTGACCATTATGACGAGCTTATCCCGGGCTATCTCCTTGAGGAGCTCCATTATCTGCACGCTCGTCTCCGAATCGAGCGCGCCCGTGGGCTCGTCGGCGAGGAGGATATCCGGGTCGTTTATGAGCGCGCGGGCTATGGCGACGCGCTGCATCTGGCCGCCGGACATCTGGTTGGGCTTCTTGTTTATCTGGTCGCCGAGGCCGACGCGCTCGAGGACCCTTACGGCCCGCTCGCGCCTCTCCGCCTTGTCGACGCCCGAGATGGTCAGCGCGAGCTCGACGTTCGCGAGCACGCTCTGGTGCGGGATGAGGTTGTAGGTCTGGAATACGAAGCCTATCGTGTGGTTGCGGTAGGTGTCCCAGTCGCGGTCCTTATACTCCTTCGTGGAGCGGCCGTTTATGACGAGGTCGCCCTCGGTGTATTGGTCGAGGCCGCCGATGATGTTCAGCAGCGTTGTCTTGCCGCAGCCGCTCGGCCCCAGTATGGAGACGAACTCGTTCTCCCGGAAGCTTATCGAGACGCCGCGCAGGGCGTGGACGGTCATGTCCCCCGCGGCGTAGTCCTTGCGTATGTCCTTTAAAGTCAGCAAGAATACCCTGTCCTTTCGATGCCGGTGTGCGTTTTGCAAGCGTGTATTATAGCGCTAATTTGTGAACATTTCAAGGCGTTCGGCGTGAATTCGCCGGACAAGCGCCGCCCCGGCGGGGGAAATTCCGTCCCGGGCGCGAAAAAGCGCCCCGGATTTCTCCGGAGCGCTTCGGTCCGCGCTTATTTCTCCGCTTCCGCCTTCGCCCTGCGGCTGGTGGGGTTCGCCCTGCCGTACATTTTGGTGTACTCGTAGATGCGGTCGCAGAGCTTTTTGTCCAGCTGGCCGGGCAGGAGCCGCCAGCGCCAGTTGTTGCCCGTGGAGCCGGGCTCGTTTATCCGCGCCTCCGCGCCGAGGCCGAGGAAGTCGGACATCTGGGCCACGAAGAGCTCCGCCACGCTGCTCATGCCGCCGCGGATGAGGCCCCAGTTGATGCCCTCCGCGGAGTTGAGGCCGAGATAGCGCCGCGCGTAGTGCGCGTCCTCGCGGGAAATCTTCTTGAACCACTGCATGGCCGTCTCGTTGTCGTGGGTGCCGACGTAGCAGACGCAGTTGGGCGTGTAGTTGTGCGGCAGGTAGTCGCTGGGCTCGCGGGAGTCGAAGGCGAACTCGAGCACCTTCATCCCCGGGAAGCCGGAATCCTTTACGAGCCCCGCCACCTCGGGCGTCATGAAGCCCAGGTCCTCGGCTATGAAGCGCGTGTCGTGGAACCAGTCGCGCAGCACGCCGACGAGGCCCATGCCCGGGCCGGTGCGCCACTCGCCGTTCTTGGCCGTCTTCTCGCCGTAGGGCACGGCCCAGTAGCTCGCAAAGCCGCGGAAGTGGTCTATGCGTATGACGTCGTAGAGCCGCTTCGCGCTCTCGACGCGGCGTATCCACCAGCCGTAGCCGTCGGCCTTCATGCGCTCCCAGTCGTATATCGGGTTGCCCCAGAGCTGGCCGTCGGCGCAGAAGTAGTCGGGCGGCACGCCCGCCACGCACTTTGGCACGTTGCGCTCGTCGAGCAGGAAGCTCTTCGGGTCGGCCCAGACGTCGGCGCTGTCGAGCGCGACGTAGATGGGGATGTCGCCTATAATCTCTATGCCCATCGAGTGGACGTACTCGCGCAGGGCGTTCCACTGCTCGAAGAACTTGTACTGCGTCCAGACGAAGAGCTCCACGTCGTCCCTGAGCTCGCGGCGGTATTTCTCGAGCGCCTCCGGGCTGCGCATACGCGCGCCCTCGTCCGGCCAGTCCAGCCAGCTCTTCATGCCGAAGCGGCGCTTGAGCGCCATAAAGAGGGCGTAGTCGGCGAGCCAGGACTTGTTCGCCTCGCTGAAGGCGGCGATTTCCGCCGCTTTGCCGGTGTCCCTCCCGGCGGCGAGGCGCAGGACGTCGTAGCGGTGCTCGTAGAGCTTGCCGTAGTCTACGTACATGGGGTCGGAGCCCCAGTCGACGCCCTCAATCTCGGAGAGCTCCAGGAGCCCCTCCTCGACGAGCATATCGAGGTCTATGAGATAGGGATTGCCCGCGGCCGAGGAGAACGAGGAATACGGCGAATCGCCGTAGCTCGTCGGCCCCAGCGGCAGGAGCTGCCACGCGCCCTGCCCCGCCTCGGCGAGGAAGTCCGCGAATTTATACGCCTCCGCGCCCAGCGTGCCTATGCCGTATTTGCTCGGCAGGGACGTTATCGGCAGCAGTATTCCGCTTTTGCGCATATGTAGATTACCCCTTCACGGCGCCGGAGAGGACGCCCTTTATGATATGCTTCTGGCCGAGCAAGTATAGCACGACTATGGGCAGGATTGCAAGCACTATGCAGGCCATCATCGGGCCCCATTCCACGCGGCCGTAGCTGCCCTTGAAGAACTGTATGAGCATGGGTATCGTCTTGTACTTGTTGACGTCCAGCACCAGCGTGGGCAGGAGGTAGTCGTTCCATATCCACATGGCCTCGAGTATGGCGACGGAGACCATCGTGGGCCGCAGCAGCGGGAAGACGACCTTGAAGTAGGTCTGGAGCGGGTTGCAGCCGTCTATCATGGCGGCCTCCTCTATCTCGAGCGGCACCGTCTTCATGAAGCCCGC
>DVKN01000161.1 GCA_018716005.1 Candidatus Scatomorpha stercoravium | reverse complement strand
GTGAAGACGCGGCCGCCGGTAATGATGGTCTTTCTCATCTCAGAAGGGCAGCGCGCTGGCGGTGGAGTTGGCGAAGATGGCCGCGTCCGGGTGCTTCTGCAGCAGCGTCACGGGGAAGGCCGCCGTCATCTCGCCGTAGGCCGCCTGGCGCACGACGCCGCGGTGCCAGTCGCGGAATACGCCGAGACGAACCTTCCGCGCGCCGAGAATCTGCTTTATGCCTATCGTCACGGCCTTGTTCGGCATGGCGATGATAGCGCCGCCGCGGTCGCCTATCGCGTTCGCGGTCTTGGTCTCGGGCGTCAGGGTCAGCGTGCGGGTGCCGAGCCGGGCGAACTCCTCGCAGCTGAGCTCCGGCTGCGCCTCGTTGAAGGCGAGGTGACCGTTTATGCCGATGCCGCCGAAGGCGATGCCTACTCCGCCGAGCTCCTCAATGAGCCTGTCCACCCTGCCCGGGTCGGACGGGTCGGGAAACACGCGCTGCTCCTCGGACATGAGCAGCTCCGGGTCTATCTTCGTGTAGACCGTGCGGCGCATGAAGCCGCGGAAGGAAAGTGGGCTCTCAATGTCGATGTATGTGCCGTCGTCATTGAGGTACTCGTCCATGTTGATGAACCAGCAGTTCTTCAGGCTTATCCGGTCGCGGTTCACGAGCCTGACGAAGATGGGGTACTGTCCGACGGGGCCGACGGGGCAGATGAACACCGTCTTCTCCCCCGCTTCGTTGTGGGCCTTTATCGTGTTGACCATCTCGAGCGCCAGCTCGTAGAAGACCTCGCCGGAATCGCCGAGGGGATACACAGGGATCTTGGCGTCTTTGCCGAGCTCTGCGGCGGGGATTTTGAAGTAGTCCATCTTAAAATCCGTCCTTTCGTATGTACAGTGGTTATTCGCTTTCTAAAAGAGGTGGGCGACGTTGAGCTCTCTTATCAGCTCACAGATGTCTTTCGTGCGCGCGCAGCCGAATTTGCGCAGGAGGCTCTTTATCTGCGTCTTCACGGTGACGACCTCGACGCAGCGTATTTCGGCTATCTCGCGCACCTTCTTGCCCTCCAGCAGCAGTCGCACGAGGTCGCGCTCGGCGCTGGTGAGCTTGCTCACGGAGTTTATGAAGAAGAGGAGGCTCCGCTCCGAGCTTCTCAGCCTCGAGTACTCCCTGAGCAGGGTGCTCTGTATCTTGTAGTCTATCATGGGCCGGCCCGCGACGGCGCTCCTGATGTGCATCAGCAGCTCCTCGTCCGAGCAGCCCTTGACTATGTAGTCCACCGCGCCGACGCCCATGCTGGTGAGTATCATGTTCTCCGTCTCATGCGCGGTGAGGAAGATTATCATCACGTCCGGATGCTTCTCGAGTATGGCCTCGGCGGCCTTTATGCCGGCGGTGGTGGTCTCCATCTCTATGTCCATCAGTATGAGGTCGCACTCGGTCATGTCCGCGAGCGCGCTGGCCTCCGCGCCGGAGCCGGCCTGGCCCACGACGCGCATATCCTCCTGGGCGGAGATTGTGTCGACGAGGTCCTCCCTGATTATGTCGAAGTCCTCGGCGACGATTATTCTCGTCATCTGTGCCTCCCCTCGCGTCGGGTCCTGCCGTCGTATCGGGGCAGGAGGATGAAGAAGTCCGCTCCGCCGGCCTTCATGTTCTCGACCCTCAGCGAGCCGAGATGGCTGCGGACTATCGTGCGGACATGGTAGAGGCCCATGCCCCAGTTGAAGTTGGTGTTCTTGCTCGAGTAGAAGGGCTCGAATATGCGCCGCTTCTCCTCGTCTGGTATGCCCTTGCCGTTGTCGCGCACCTCGAGTACGGTGTAGAGCCGCTCGACGTGCCCGTAGACTACTACGGGGCTCTTGTCGTGCTCGGCGGCCACGTTGGCCTCCCAGGCGTTGGTCATTAGGTTGTAGAGCGCCTCGGCCAGGTAGTTCGCGTCGGCGAGTATCTGCACCTGCTCGGGCAGCGTGACCTCCAGCAGCGCCTCGGGGTACTTCTTCCCGAAGCGGTCGACGGCGAGATCGCAGACGTCAGAGAGGGCCACGGGCACGAGCATGACGCTCTTGCTCTTGACCGTGCGGTAGAGCTCCTCGCTGCGTGCGACGAGGTTGTCGTTTATCTCGCTGAGCCGCTCCATGTTCTCCTTCACGCGCTCGAGGTCGGGCTCGGGCTTCTCGAGCTCGGTGTGTATGCGCTTATAGAGCACGCGGTTGGCGAGTAGCTGGTTCTTTATGCCGTGGACAAAGACGCTCGCGCCCGTGCGCGCGACGTCGAACTTGCGCTCGAGGCCCGCGTCCTCGCGGTCGGGCGAGAGGGTGTCCTCCGTATAGCGCAGCAGCATGGCGATGCCGAGGAAGCCGCCGGTCACGTTCAGCGCCACGAGCAGCACGAATTCCACGGGGCCCGGCATCAGCAGCATATAGCCGACGCCCTTTATGCCCACGTAGTCGTAGCTGTAGAAGCTGTAGACCTGGCCGGGGTCCTGGCCGCAGTAGACGAAGTACAGCACGGCGAGGCTCACGAGGCAGACGACCAGCATCAGGAACTGCCGGCGGAAGAAGTGCATCGTAATGGAGAAGAGCTCCCACACGAGCAGGAAGACGGCGAGGGCGAGATAGGCGACTATCCAGCCGTAGGACAGGTAGAAGGCCACGCCCCTCCACGCGCCGTTAAAGTCCACGAGCGCCTCGTATACGGGCGGGATGTAGAGCGCCATGGTGAGCGCGGGCAGCAGCAGCGTGAACAGGGTTATCATCTGCGGCCGCTTGCGTATGACCTGGAGCATGGAGCGGTCCTCGGCCATCATCAGCAGCACGGCGGGAAAAGCGTGGCGGCCGAGGTTTATCCACATGCCCAGCTGCTCGAAGGTGAGGAAGCGGTACTGGAACCATACCCGTATCTCATGCGAGAAGAAGAGGAACCTCTCCGCGCCCGAGTCTATGCCGCCCTGCTTCGCTATGAGCAGCATGAGCCCGACGAGATAGACAATCAGGCTCAGGCAGAGCACGGCGAGCAGCGCGCTCTCCCGGTTGCGCCGCACCATGAGGGTAAAGGCGGAGCCGATAAGCAGTCCGGCCGATAACAGCAGCAGCATTTTTCTTGCGCCCCCTTCGCGGGATTATACCGTTATTCTACCGGATTCCAGCCGGAAAGTAAATAAGAAGGGGCGGCGGAACCGCCGCCCCTCGGGCTTAAATCTGCCTTATTCAGTGTGGCTTGCCGTATCGCTCCGATTACTCGGCGGCGTACAGGCTCTCGCCGGCCTCGGTCATGATGTCGAAGGCGACGTAGTTCTCAACGGGCACGGGCTCGGGAACCTTCTCGGTGCCCATGAGCTCCTGCTGGAACTCGTAGTAGCCGGCAACAGTGCCGTCGGCGATGCCGTTGTAGACGTCCTCACCGGTCAGCCACTCGCCGCTGGTGTACTCCTTGTAGGTCTCAGCGGGATCGGTGGCGAGGATGGCGGCGACCCAGCCGGCGACCTCTTCGTAGTTGCCGTCG
>DVKN01000160.1 GCA_018716005.1 Candidatus Scatomorpha stercoravium | reverse complement strand
ACCATCTGGTTGCAGAGCGTGGAGAGGTGGCTCGCCGGGGAGGAGGTTATCTTGCCGGGAATGCCGCCGAGGCCCTCCTGGATGAGCTGCTTGAGGCTCCAGCCGGCGCAGTAGCCGGTGAGCATGGAGAGGTCGTGCAGGTGGAGGTCGCAGTTCTTATGCGCGTTCGCTATCTCGTCGTCATAGACCTCGCTGAGCCAGTAGTTCGCGGTTATCGCGCCGGAGTTCGAGAGGATGAGCCCGCCGACGGAGTAGTTGACGGTGCTGTTCTCCTTGACGCGCCAGTCGCTCGCGTCGAGGTAGCTGTCGACCACGTTCTTGTAGTCGAGGTAGGTGTTCTTCATGTTGCGCAGCTTCTCGCGCTGGCGGCGGTAGAGGATATACGCCTTCGCGACGTGCTCGTAGCCTCCGCGGCTGAGCACGGCCTCGACGCTGTCCTGGATGTCCTCGACGGAGACCGCCCCGTCGGCTATCTTGTCCTGGAAATCCGCCGTGACCTTGAGCGAGAGGAAGTCTATTACGCTCTCGTTGTAATCGGTGCCCGTGGCCTCGAAGGCCTTCTTTATGGCGGCGCTTATCTTGCTGATGTTGAAATCGACGAGATCGCCGTCTCTCTTTTTAACCCTGTACATTGTCCGTCCTCCTGTGTATAATAGAAGCTGTGCTCAGATGCCGCGAATTTTCACCGAGGGCACCTTCGGCCGCACGATATCGGCCAGGGCGGCCATCTCGGGCTCCGTGAAGCCTTCGAGGCCCGCGCCCGCGATGAGGTCGCCGGAGTCCTTGAACTCCTGTATGTAATACTCCTTCGCCCCCGCTATCCAGCCGGCTATGGACTCGAAGTCCGCCGCGGTGTGCAGGCCCTTGACCGCCGTGGTGCGGAACTCGTAGTCCACGCCGCAGCTCATGAGGTAGGCCGCGCTCTCGCGCACGGGCGCGATGTCGAAGCCCGGGAGGCCCACGACGCGGGGATAGTTCTCCGGCGCGGCCTTGACGTCCATCGCAACACGGTCGACGGCGCCGGACTCGACCGCCTCGCACAGCCGCGAGGGGAAGGTCCCGTTCGTGTCGAGCTTCACGGCGTAGCCGAGCTCCTTGACGCGGCGCAGGAAGCCGATAAGCTGCCTGTGCAGCAGAGGCTCGCCGCCCGTAACCGCGACGCCGTCGAGCACGCCGGCGCGTTTACTGAGGAAGGCGAGGACCTCTTCCTCGTCCATCGAGTCCCGCGGCCGGCCCGGCAGGGCCAGCGACGCGTTGTGGCAGAAGGGGCAGCGGAGGTCGCAGCCGGCGGTGAAAACCGTGCAGGCCACCCGTCCGGGGTAGTCGAGCAATGTGAGCTTTTGCATTCCGGCTATGAACATGGCTTTCCGCTTCCTCCCGAGGGGCATAACTTACGCTCACGGCGGGCCGGCGCATCTTGCGGCCCGGTGAGCGGCTGAGTCACAATATATAGTGTTTTTGTCCGCTTGTCAAGAGTAAAAAGCACTAAATCTATATTGGAACCTAAAAGCAAAGAATTTGTTAACGCGCGCCGTGCCGTCATGACAATGGGTAACGGCGCGAAAACGGGGTGATTGTATTGAAAGGACTGGAGCTTTGCCGGCTCTATTATGAAGAAGTGGGCGCGCCGGCGCTCAAGGAGCGCTTCCCGGAGCTCATGGGCCGCGCGGCCGCGGGGCTCGCGGGACAGGGGAGCGACTGCCTCGGATTTGACGACGAGTACTCCCGCGACCACGATTTCGGGCCCGGCTTCCTCGTCTGGCTGACGGACGGGGACTATGACAAATACGGCGCGGAGCTGCAGGCGGCCTACGACGCCCTGCCGCGCGAATACCGCGGCTATGCGCGGAAGCCCACGCACACCGGCGCGCAGCGCGTGGGCGTCATGCGCACGACGGACTTCTATAACTATTACATAGGCTGCACCGTGCCGGAGAGCCTCATGAAGTGGGTGCGCATACAGGAGCACTTCCTCGCCACCTGTACCTCGGGCGCGGTTTTCGAGGACGGCCTGGGCGAGTTCACGGCGATAAGGGACGCGCTGCTGCCCTGCTACCCGGAGGACGTGCGCCTCAAGAAGCTCGCGGCCCGCGCGGCGAGCATGGCGCAGTCGGGGCAGTACAACTTCCCGCGCATGATGCGCCGGGGCGACGTGTTCGGCGCGAGGCTGGCGCTGGGCGAGTTCCTCAACGCCGCGCTCTCGATGGCGTATCTCCTGAACTTCCGCTACGAGCCCTTCTACAAGTGGCAGTTCGCGGGCGCGGGGGAGCTCGTGGCCATGTCGGACGCGCTGCCCTATCTGAGGGACATAGCCGCCGGGAGCACGCGCCGGGACGACAAGCGTATCGCCTACGACATCGAGGCCGCCTGCGCCGTCGCCGTGTCCGAGCTGCGCCTCCAGGGCCTCACGGAGGCCGGGGGCGACTATCTCGAGCCGCACGCCTATTCGATAATGGCGCATATTGAAGACGAAACCATCCGAAATCTACACGTTATGGAGGGCTGAAACATGGATAAAAGATATGAAAAACTCCTGAGCTGCCGCGATTATATCCGCACCCGCACCGATTTCGTGCCCAAGGTCGCGCTCGTGCTGGGCAGCGGCCTCGGCGGCTTCGCGAAGGAGCTGGACGTCGAGTGCGAGGTGAGCTACGCGGACATCCCCGGCTTCCCCGTCTCGACCGTCCCTGGCCACGAGGGCAGGTTCATCTTCGGCACGCTCGCGGGCGTGAACGTGGCCTGCATGCAGGGGCGCGTCCACTACTACGAGGGCTACGAGATAGACGACGTGGTGCTGCCCGCGCGGCTGCTGAAGCTGCTTGGCGCGGAGATACTCTTCCTCACGAACGCCTCCGGCGGCGTAAACCGCAGCTTTGACGCCGGCGACCTCATGCTCATCACGGACCACATCGCCGTCTTCGTCCCGAACCCGCTGATTGGGCCGAACATCGAGGAGCTCGGTACGCGCTTCCCGGATATGTCCCACATCTACGACCCCGCGCTCTGCGGCGTCATACGCTCCGTGGCGGCGGAGAACTCCATCCCCCTGCGCGAGGGCGTCTACTGCCAGCTGACCGGCCCGAGCTACGAGAGCCCCGCCGAGATACGCGCGATCGCCGCGCTGGGCGCGGACGCCGTGGGCATGTCCACCGCCGTCGAGGCCGTTGCCGCCAACCACTGCGGAATGCGCGTGTGCGGCATCAGCTGCGTCTCGAACAAGGCCGCCGGCCTCTCGCCCACGCCGCTGAGCCACAAGGAGGTGCAGGAGGCCGCAGACAAGGCTGCCCCGCTCTTCACAAAGCTCGTGCGCGAGAGCATCGCCGCCTTCGGCAAATAATAAGCGCGAAAAGCGGGCCCCGCGAGGGGCCCGCTTTGGCTTTGCGTCGGTCAGATCAAGCCCTGAAGGCTGAGGGCGAAGAGCACGCAGCTCACGAAGACGAAGAGTATCACAATCGTCATGCCGAGGTGCTTCTTCGCGCCGACGGGCGAGGCGTGGCTCGTGGACTCTGGTACGAGCTTCGCCTTCCTCAGCGCGTCGACGACGGGCTTGTAGACGAGCAGGGTGACGGTCATGTTGAGGCCGCCCTTGACGGCGTTGAAGGGGAGGAAGATGGTGGGCAGCATATCGACTATGGCCTCGCGGGGGATCCTCTGATATATCGGGGTGAGGAAGTAGTTCCAGGCCAGCATGACGACGACCAGGACGACCACTGCGGAGGCCAGGCCGATTATCGCGCCCTTCATGGTGCGGTTGTGCTTGTATATCGCGCAGGCGGTGCAGACGAAGCTCGCCGTGGCGACGATGTTCATGATGCAGCCGATTATATCGGTGTGGCTGACCGTAACCATCTCAAGGAAGCAGACCACGACGGTCATCGTCAGCGCCGCGATGGGGCCGTAGATGAAGCCGCCGATGCAGAGCACGACGTCCTTAAAGTCGAAGTCGAGGAAGCCGTTCACGCTGGGTATGAACTTGCTCAGGTACATGACCACAAAGGCCAGGGCGGTGAGCATGCCGAGGGTGGCGAGCTTCTTGGTGTCCATGCGGGTACCGGTTTTCTTTACTGCGTCCATAAAAAATACCTCCGAAAGGAAATTACCCGAAAGAAATCTTCTTCCGGGCGCAATCTTTCGCAGGCGCAAAAAAACTACGCGTCTCCTTCCATCCAGACTGTACTGTCGGT
>DVKN01000159.1 GCA_018716005.1 Candidatus Scatomorpha stercoravium | reverse complement strand
AACGAGGGCGACGGCGCCTTCTACGGCCCGAAGCTCGACTTCCACCTCTCCGACAGCCTGGGACGCACCTGGCAGTGCGGCACGATACAGCTTGACAGCCAGCTGCCTGAGCGCTTTGAGCTCGAGTATGTCGGCGAGGACGGGGCCAAGCACCGCCCGGTCATGATTCACCGCGTCGTGCTGGGCAGCATCGAGCGCTTCATCGGCGTTATCACCGAGCACTTCGGCGGCGCCTTCCCCACCTGGCTCGCGCCCGTGCAGGTCAAGGTCATGCCCATAACCGACCGCAGCCGCGATTACGCCCAGAGCGTGGCCGACGAGCTCGCCGGGCGCGGCATCCGCGTCGAGACCGACTTCCGCAACGAGAAGATTGGCTACAAGATTCGCGAGGCCCAGAGCAGGAAGATACCCTATATGCTCGTTATCGGCGACAAGGAGGCTGAAAACGGCACCGTCTCCGTCCGCACCCGCTCCGGCGGCGACAAGGGCGCCGTCGGCCTGGACAAGTTCGCCGCCGACATCACGGAGGAGATAAGGAGCCGCGCGCTCAGCCTCTCCGAATGATTGAAAGGAGTTTAGCACCAACATGAAAAAGGCTCTCACCATAGCGCTCGCGCTCTGCATGGTTCTCGCCCTCGCGGCCTGCGGCGGCGGGGACGCGGACGCCACGCCCACACCCAACTACGACGGCTCCACCCCGACCGACCTCCTCGGGCCCTCTCCCAGCCCGACGCCCGCGCACGACCCCGAGCCCGTCGACGAGCTCATCATTAACGGCGTACACCTCGTGCGCGGCGGGGAGCTGACCGGCGTCGGCTACAGCGACTTCGACTACGCCGACGGCGTCCTCACAGTCAGCGACGTCACCGTGCAGGGCACGGGCGGGGTCATCACCGTCTCCGGCGGCGACCTCGAGATAGTCGTCTCGGGCGAGGTCACCCTCGCCGGCGAGGGCGCGAGCGCCATCCGGGGCGACGATTCCAACATCACCATCACCGGCGACGGCACGCTCAATGTCTCCGCCACCGACGCCGCCGCCATAGACCTCAGCGGCAGCCTCAGCGTGGGCTGCGCCCTCACCGCCGTGGGCGACCCGGCGTGCAGCAGCGAGAGCGTCTCCGCCCTCGAGGGCTTCGCCGTCACCGTGAACGACGGCGCGAACCTCACCGTCGCCGCCGCCTGAAGGCAATATTAACCGCGAATAAAGCGCGCCGCCCCCTCGTATCCTAGCTGCGAGGGGGCGATTTGTATTATAAGGAGACGCAAACTCGTACTGGCCCTGGCCGTGCTCTTCGCCGTGAACATCGCGGTCATAGCCCTTGCGCAGGCGGCGGACGCCGAGACCTACGACAGGGGCGACATGGGCCTCACCGTGCGCGAAATACAGACGCGCCTCGCCGGCTGGGGCTACGAGCCCGGCGCGGTCGACGGGGTGTACGGCGCGGATACCGAGGCCGCCGTGCGGCGCTTCCAGGCGGCCAACGGCCTTGAAGTTGACGGCCGGGCGGGCCCCGCCACGCTCGCCGCGCTGGGGCTCCCCTCCGGGGGCGTGGACAACGCCTACGGCGACGGCTCGGGCGAGCTGGAGCTCCTGGCCCGTCTCATATCCGCCGAGGCCCGCGGCGAGCCCTACGTAGGCCAGGTGGCCGTCGGCGCGGTCGTATTGAACCGCGTGGAGCACCCGAGCTTCCCCAACAGCATTGCCGAGGTCATTTTCCAGCCCGGGGCCTTCTCCTGTATGCTCGACGGCCAGTGGGACGAGCCCATAGCCGAGAGCGCCTGGGCCGCCGCCCGCGAGGCCCTGAACGGCTCCGACCCCAGCGGCGGCGCGATATACTACTTCAACCCCGCCACCGCCACAAGCGCCTGGATATGGTCAAGGCCCGAGCTCCTGACAATAGGCAACCACCGCTTCTGCGCCTAACCAGGCTGTGCCTGGAGACGATGCGAGACTTCGCGTTGGGCAGTAAAATAGCGTTAGCCGCCCGGTGACTATGCCGGGCGGCATTTTCGACGTTATGGGTGGGAGCATGATTAAGGGACAGGGACGCCCAAGCAAAACCGGACACGTGACCTTAATCCACTTAATTTACTTAATTTTTCGGAATGCAAGTGAAAAATCGGGGGGTCGAAAGGCAGGGGGAAAGGAGTGGCGAGTAAGATGGTTGCTGAAACGTCCGTTTACTGACCACCCCCGTAGGGCGCACCGTCCCCGCTGCGCCATTGCGCTGCCATACGCGACGGCGCTGGATGGCTGCTGAACGGTGGGTCTACTGCCCACCCGTAGGGGGCGGCGTCCTCGACGCCCCTTCCGTGGGACGGAGGATAACGTATGTATAACGATACCCGCCTCGCCATCATATCGTGTGTGACGATACGCTCGGCGGCAAATTCCGCACCCGTCCCAATCGAGTTGTAGGGGCGGGCGTCCCCGCCCGCCCTTGCGTGACGGTTTGCGAAAACGTAGGTTGTACCAACCACCCTTCCTCACCGCCATTTCTCGCCGTCCCGGCGAGAGGGAGGGTGAGGACACCCTCCCCTACATCGGGTGAGGAGGGGCTTTGGTAAGTGGTGAGGAAAGGTTGGATAACATACTCTTACCTACTCATCTTCTAACCTTATTCCAACCTTATTCCAACCTTTCCCCACCCATATAACGTCATATCACATGGCGACCCAAGGGGCGTCGGGGACGCCGCCCCCTACGGTTGGGCGGTAAACGGACGTTTCAGCAACCAGGCATCGCAGTCCCGAATGGAAACGCTCGTTGCCGTTGGACAACATACTACCCCATATATATTATACCATATATATACGTAAATGTCAATATAAAGTTAAATTTTATTCTGCGTACCGCTTATATTATCTCCCCCCTGCCCCTCCGCACCCCCGTTTTTCACTTGCATTCCGAAAAATTAAGTAAATTAAGTGGATTAAGGTCACGTGTCCGGTTTTGTGCGGGCGGGGGCGGCTTTACAAACTCGGGACGGCGTAATATAATGTAGCGGTAAGCCCAAAAGAGAGAAGGTAAGACGGTGAGCTACTGCAAATACTGCGGCGCGTACATACCCGACTGGGCGGAGGACTGCCCGTCCTGCGGGAAGCCCAAGGCTGCGCCCAAGGCCGAGCCCAAGTCCGCGACCAACCGCGGCTCCGGGAAGGGGGCCGCGTCCTCCGGCTCCGCCGCGCGGGCGACGGGCGGGGAGTACCACTATTCATACAGGAAGGCCGATAAGAC
This sequence comes from Candidatus Scatomorpha stercoravium, assembly GCA_018716005.1. Lineage (GTDB taxonomy): Bacteria > Bacillota > Clostridia > Oscillospirales > Oscillospiraceae > Scatomorpha > Scatomorpha stercoravium. Next base: position 1,806 of record DVKN01000159.1, on the reverse strand, counting down.
GGCAAAGGAGCCGCCCCGGGCGAAAGCCCGCCGCGCGCCGCGCGACAAGGGCGCCTTCACCTACGATGAGGAGGACGCGCGCGCCTCGGGCGGGGCCTTCACCTACGATTACGACGAGGAGCGGCAGCGCCGGGACACGGCCTATTACGCCCGCGAGTACAAGTCCGACGCCAAGGCCAACAGATGGCTCGCCGCGCTCTGCTACTTCGGGCCCATGTTCCTCCTGAGCTGGCTGCTCAAGCCGGGCAGCAGCTTCGTGCGCTATCACGTCAACCAGGGCCTCGTGCTCTTCCTCTGCTCCGTTATCATAAACATCTTCGACTTCGTCCCCTTCATGTGGGTGCTCAACATCTTCAGCGTAGTCTGCGTCATTCTCGGCGTATCGAACGCGCTCAAGGCCCGGCGCAAGCCCCTGCCCATAATCGGGGACATCACGCTCATTAAATAATAAGGGAGGACAAGCCATGAAACTGCTCACCTGCGAGTACGCGGGCCGCGCCTTCGCGGCCGTCAGCGACGGCGAATACGTATGGGAGGCCGCGCCCGATATGCCCGCGCTCATAAGGGCCCTGGACGGGAAGCTGCCCGGGAAGGAGCTCTGCTCCGGCACGGCGCTGCCACTCGCCGATGTGAAGCTGCTCTCGCCCATCCCCGTCCCCGCGCAGGACGTCATATGCCTCGGCATGAACTACGCCGAGCACAGCGTCGAGGCCGAGCGCTGGGGCGGCGACGCCGAGTTCAAGAAGAACGCCGGCAAGGCCGTGTACTTCTCCAAGCGCGCCGCGTACATAATCGGGCCCGGGGACTATATAGACGGGCACTTCGACATAGTCGACTCCCTCGACTACGAAGCCGAGCTCGCCGTCGTCCTCGGCCGCGACGCATACCGCGTCAGCGAGGGCGAGGCCATGGACTATGTCCTCGGCTACAGCGTCCTCAACGACGTCTCCGCCCGCAACCTCCAGACCGCGCACAAGCAGTTCTACTTCGGCAAGAGCCTGGACACGCACACCGCCATGGGCCCCTGGATAGTCACGCGCGACGAATTCGGCTGGGAGCCCGAGCTCGATATACGCTGCTTCGTGAACGGCGAGAAGCGCCAGGACTCGAACACCCGCTGGCAGATTTTCGGCATCGCCCACGTCATAGCCGAGCTCTCCGCCGGCATAACCCTCAGGGCCGGGACGATAATCGCCATGGGCACCCCCGCCGGCGTCGGCATGGGCACGACCCCGCCCAGATACCTCAAGAGCGGCGACATAGTCCGCTGCGAGATAGACGGCATAGGCGCGCTCGAGAATAAGGTAAAATAGGCGCAAAACTCGCGTTAAGCTCCCCCGGTAAAAAACCGGGGGATTTTTTAAATTTACCCTTGACAAAGCGCGAATCATACGCTATTATAAGAGCCCGGCCGGACGAGAGACACTTCCGGACGGGAAGCCGCCCCGGCGGCCGCGAAAAAACCTCAAAAAACCTGAAAAAAGTTCTTGACAAACGGTTTTCGATGTGCTATCATAATCAAGCACCTCACCGAGAGGCCAAGACAAAAGAGAGCCGCGAGGCTCGAAAGTTAAGGTCTTTTGAAGGTCGCGAGTGCACCTTGTAAATTAAACAATGTAAGTAAAAGCTTATGCGAAAAAGCACCAGAGAAGGGTTCTTTGAGCGAGCTCTAAGGAGCTTGCGAACAATTCTTTTGAAGAGACTGTGACAGACAGCTCGGATAGGTTTTAACTGGACTGAGGTTCAGCTAAGATACCATATTTGAGAGTTTGATCCTGGCTCAGGACGAACGCTGGCGGCGTGCCT
>DVKN01000158.1 GCA_018716005.1 Candidatus Scatomorpha stercoravium | reverse complement strand
GCCGGAGTACCTGCCGGACTTTGAGGGCAACATCTACGCGCAGTTTTCCGACGGTGTGTTCCTCTCCAGCGTCTCCGCCCCCAACTATTGGAGCGCCAACGCCGCCGAAGGCGTCCGCAAAACGCTGTTCGATGAGAGCGGAGAGGTTCTGAGCCTCTCTCGGAGCCGGTGGGGTGAGGCAGACTGGTAACAGTCCGGTTGCGCCGGAGGAGCAATGGCTGGCTCGCGGCGGCCTTTGACCCACGCGCTGACCCACACGGGGAAACGAGCGGACGGAGACAATGGACACAAGAGTTCCGGAAAGGATGGCACCCCGGAGCGAAGAGGGTGCAAAAGGGTCTGAAAGCAGCAAACCCTATCCTCCCAATCAGTTGGTAAGGATGAGGTCCCCGGTTCGAATCCGGGCAGCAGCTCCAGAAACCCGCAGCTCAGGCTGCGGGTTTTTGCTTTACTCCGGCTGAGTGCTTAGAGCGGACGGATGCTGATTAAAATAAAGCCGAATTCGGAGAATTCGGCGATTTTTGACGGGGCTTTGCCTCGGCAAAAATACATATCGCGGAGAGAGCGTGAAAACCTCCGCCAGTGCGCACACTGGCGGAGGTTCTTTGCGCGAACGCAGCGTTGGTGTTCGTCGGCCGAAGGCCGGGACACCCTATTGGCATTGAAAGGCCGTCGAGGCCTTTCAAGCCAGCTTGGGGAGTGACGCGGCCGCGACGCTCTGGCCTATGCGGCGGGCTTTTTCGTCGGGGAGGGTGGGGACTATCCCGGCGGCGGCCTCGGGGTATTCGTCGGCGAGGACGTCCTTGCAGGTGTCGAGGATTATATCGCCGCCCCGGCCGGACATGACGCGGCCGAGCAGCAGCACGTACTTGAGGCCGTAGAAGCTGTGGTAGAGGGCCAGGGTGTGGCCCAGGCAGACGCCGATGGAGCGGTAGACGGCGGCAGCGCGCTCGTCCCCGGCCTCCATGAGGGCCTGCACGGCCTTGAGCTTCTGCGCGGGGGGATCGGATTCGCTGAGCTCTATGCCGGCGCGCGGCGCGAGCTTAATGACGCCGTCCTGGCTGAAGTACTTGACGCCGCAGCCTATGTCGCCCGACCACTCGTCGGCCATGGCCTCCGGGTTCGCGTCCACGGGGGCGAAGGCGAGCTCGTTGAGCCAGCCGGTGACGTTGCCGTTCTCGTCGACGTAGCCCACGGCTTCGCTGGTGCCCATGGCTATGCCGAGGATGTTGTTCTCGCCGAGGCTCATCGCCCCTGCGAGGGCGGAGACGTCGCCGTCGTTCGCCACGACGACGGGGATATCGCCGAAGGTGTCCCGCACGGCGCGGATGTAGATGTCCTTCACCTTCGCGTCGAAGAGCTCGGGCGGGACCTTCAGGAAGAGGCTCGCGACCATCGTGCGGTTGTCTATATAGATGCCCGCGCTGGAGATGCCGACGGCGTCCACGCGCGGCATATGCGCGGCGGCGGCCTTGAAGGCGCTGACTATGCCCTCGTAGTGGTAGTCCGGGTCCTCGGTGACCTTGGGGTACCAGACGACCTCCTCGGAGAAGACGCTCTCGCCGTCTATGACCGCGCTGACCTTGCGGTCGCTCCCGCCGGCGTCGAAGCCTATGCGGCAGCCGTCGAGATGGCGGCCCACGGCCTCCGGACGGGAGAATTCGGCCGGGACGGCCTCGCACTTCACGACCTCGAAGGGCCGCTCGTAGACGTTCGCCATGAACCTGGCGTCGAACTCGCGGCTCCCGCCCTCGCGGTAGGCGGCGGAGATATAGTCGTATATTCCGTCGCTCCCGGCGATGTAGACGCGCCAGCCGCCCTTCATCCAAAGGAGCAGCTTCACGAGCCGGTCGGCGTAATAGCGGTCGGCCTCGGCGAGCTCCGCCGTGCCGTGGATGTAGGTCCTGTACGCCGCGACCTCGCCCCCGGCGCGCTCCACGGCTATGTCCAGCGGCTCGTGCGCGTCCGCGAGGAAGGCCGAGAAGAATTTGCCGAGCGGTATAAAGCCGCGGTCGAGCTCCGGCGAGTTCTTCACCGGGACTTCAATGCCGAGAAAATTCATGATTGTGCATCCTCCTTAGCACTGGAAAATACGCGGTTTGCCTATACATAAGCCTACCACCTTTCCGGGCGCTGTCAAGTGTGAAATGGCGTAATCCGCGCAGAAAAAATCCGCCTTGACGCGCCGGGGACAAAAGGGTATGATTGGCTCAGGAAAAGCGCCCGCGCGCAATATGATTCTGGGGGAATGAACATGAGAATAATAGAATGCCCGGACTACGCCTCGATGAGCCGCCGCGCCGCCGCGATGATAGCCGCCCAGGTGCTGCTCAAGCCGGACTGCGTCCTCGGCCTCGCCACCGGCTCCACGCCCGTTGGGGCCTACCGCGAGCTCGTAAAGTGGAACCGCGAGGGCCTAGTGAGCTTCAAGGAGGCGCGCAGCGTGAACCTCGACGAATACCTCGGCCTCGCGCCGGAGCATGAGCAGAGCTACCGCCGCTTCATGCAGGAGAACCTCTTCGACCACATAGACATCGTCCCGGAGAACACCCACGTCCTCAACGGCCTCGCCGCCGACCCGGACGCCGAGTGCGCGGCCTACGACGCGATGACAGCCGCCCTCGGCGGGATAGATTTGCAGCTGCTCGGCATGGGCCACAACGGCCACATCGCCTTCAACGAGCCGGGCGACGACTTCGGCCTCGGCACCCACGTCGTCACGCTCAGCGAGCGCACCATAGACGCGAACCGCCGCTTCTTCGCGAGCCGCGACGAGGTGCCCCGCCGCGCCCTGAGCATGGGCATACGCTCCATCATGCTCGCGCGGCGCATACTCATCATAGTCTCCGGCGAGGACAAGGCCGAGGCCCTCGCGAAGGCCGTCTCCGGCCCCGTCACGAACGAGGTGCCCGCGAGCGTATTGCAGCTGCACCCGGACGTCACCCTCGTCGCCGACAGCGCGGCCCTCTCCGCGCTCAAAGGGGGGCGCGCGGAATGAGGATAAAGGGCGGGCAGGTCTTCTGCCTTGAGCGCGGCTTTGCCGAGCGCGACCTGTATATCGAGGACGGCGTAATCGCGGCGGAGGCCTCCCCGGGCGGGGAATACGACGCCTCCGGCTGCTACGTGATACCCGGCCTCACCGACCTGCACTTCCACGGCTGCATGGGCGCGGACTTCTCCGACGCCGACGCCGCGGGGCTCGAGACGATGGCGCTCTACGAGCTCGGCCGCGGCGTCACGCAGATTTGCCCCGCGGGCATGACGCTTCCCGAGGAGCAGCTCCTGGCCGTCTGCCGCACCGCCGCCGCTCACCGGGACGCTGATAAGCCCGGCGCGGAGCTCGTGGGCATAAACCTCGAGGGGCCCTTCCTCTCCATGGCCAAGAAGGGCGCGCAGAACGGCGAATGGCTCCATAAGCCCGACGCCGCCATGTTCCGCCGCCTCGCGGAGGCGGGCCGCGGGCTCGTCAAGCTCGTCAGCGTAGCCCCCGAGGAGCCCGGGGCGATGGAGTTCATAGACGCCGTCGCCGGCGAGGCCACGGTCTCGCTCGCGCACACCACGGCGGACTACGACACCGCCATGGAGGCCTACAGGCGCGGCGCGAGGGAGGCCACGCACCTCTTCAACGCCATGCCGCCCTTCACCCACCGCGCCCCCGGCGTCGTCGGCGCGGCCTTCGATTCGCCCGGTGTCATGGTCGAGCTCATCTGCGACGGCGTACACATCCACCCGAGCGTGGTGCGCGCCGTGTTCCGCCTCTTCGGGCCCGAGCGCGTCGTGCTCATATCCGACACCATGCGCGCCGCCGGCATGCCGGACGGGGACTACACCCTCGGCGGCCAGACCGTCAGGGTCAAGGGCAAGCTCGCCACCCTCGCCGACGGCACGATTGCGGGCTCCGTGACCGACCTCATGAGCTGCCTGAAGACCGCCGCTGGCTTCGGCATCCCGCTCGCCGACGCCGTCCGCGCCGCCGCGTACAACCCCGCGCGCGTCCTCGGCATAGACGGCCGCTACGGCACGCTCGACCCCGGCAAGGCAGCCAACATAGCCGTCCTCGACAGCGAGCTCAACGTAAAGGACGTGTTCTTCAAAGGCAGGAAGGTATGATAAACGCCGCCCGTTCATCGGAACGGGCGGCGCTGCCTTATACGATTACCTCGAGTCACTGAATACACATCCGTCAACACCTCCCTTGCCGCGCGCTTGTGGGTCTGATATAATATCCCCGGAAGGGCGTGATTGAATGTACAGGGTTTATGAGCTGTGCCCGGAGCGGCTGCTCTCGCCTTATAAGACCTTCGAGTGCGGGCAGTGCTTCCGCTGGAACCCGGACGGGA
>DVKN01000018.1 GCA_018716005.1 Candidatus Scatomorpha stercoravium | reverse complement strand
GGCCCAAGGGCGGGCGGGGACGCCCGCCCCTACAACTCGATTGGGACGGGTGCGAAATTATACCCAGGTTATCCGTTGTCCAACGGAAGGGTCGTCGGGGACGCCGACCCCTACGGTTGGGTGCGTGACGGACGTTTTAGCAACCATACAGCGCCGTCGCAAGAGGCAACCCGCGGGGCGTCGAGGACGCCGCCCCTTACGGGTGGTTTTTGACCTTTACCGACTGCATGCACCCCCTGGCTCCATAAGGACCCGGGGGCGGAAAAGACGTAAAAGCCTAATAAGGGGGGGTGGCTCCATAAGGCCCGGGGGGCGAAAAAGACGTAAAAGCCTAAAAAGGGTGGCGCGGGGGCTTTTACGCCTTTTTAGGCTTTTTCGTACCGGGTCCGTGTTTACCCCCTACCCCTACGTAGAACAAAGCCGCCCGGCATAGTTACCGGGCGGCTTACGTTATCTAATTGCCAACGCGAAGGCTCGCATTGTCAGCGGCGACACGCCGCCGCATTGTCAGCGGGCACTGCCCGCGGCGGTTTCGCATTGGGCCAGGACGGCGCCGGAGGCTGTCAGGGCGCGCATCATGTCGGGGAGGGCGAGCTCTGTGGAGCGGGAGCATTGGAGCCGGAGGTAGATGAGCGGGGAGGAGTTGGAGGCCAGGGCGGCGGAGAGCTGCGCGGCGGTCATGCCCGCGCCGGAGCGCACTCCGTCAATGGTGTAGGCACAGAAGGCGAGCCCGGCCTCGGCGGCGTAGCGGCGGCAGGCGGAGTCATATTCCCGGGCCGAGGCGGCAATCATGACGGTGGGGCAGTTCGCGGCCTCCATGAGCACGCTCTCGGCGGCGGGGAACTCCGAGGCCGGGTCGGCGGAGCAGAGTATGCCTATGCCGTGGCCCTCGCCGGCAATGCGGCGCACGGTTTCGGGGCTCTCGACCATATCCGCGCGCGTGAGGAAGAAGGCGGCCTTCACGTTCCAGGCGTCGAGGGTATCGAGCGCGGCGGCCGAGGGCAGGCCCTGGAAGGAGAGGAAGACGACGCTCCCCGCGTCCACGTTCGCGCCGGGCGGATCCGACGGCGCGGCGGAGGAGCCGGTGTATTCGCTGTAGCGGCTGGCCATGAGCGGCCCGGCGGCCGCGAGGAACTGAGAATCCGTGAGCGCGGCGGTGCCGTCCGTGATGCGGCAGACGTCGCCCGAGCCCGTGCCGCGTATATAGCTCCAGGAGAGCCCAAACTGGCGGCAGACGAAGTCCACCGGGACGTATACGCTCGCGCCGCGCGCGATGGCCGAGGTGGCGTAATAGTTCCCGTTCCCGTCGTAGGTCTCGCCGGTCGAGATGTTGAAGAAGAGCTCCTTCGAGGCGCTGTACAGCCGCGCCGTGCTGAGCGTGGCCTGATAGTCGGCGTAGACGCGGAACTCCGCGAAGACGCTCGCGGGCACGTAGTACTGCCCGCCCTGGCTGTAGGCCTGGCTCGTGAGCTGGAGGAGGCTGTCGTTGAGCGCGATGAAGCAGACGTACGTGTCCGCCGCCAGCGCGGCGGGCGCGAGCGCGAAGAGCAGTATAACGAGCGCCAGAGCGATAAAGCGTTTCATCGCGCACCTCCCCAATAATGACGCCATAATTTTACCACAACCGGCCCCAGGAGGCAAGGCGGAAGAAATTTCGGTTTTTTTTAAAATTCCTATTGACAAAAGCCGTTCCGTCTGGTATATTACAAAAGCCGCTTGTGAGCGAGAGCTCAGGGCGGGCGAATGTGGCCGAGTAGTTCAGTCGGTTAGAACGCTAGCCTGTCACGCTAGAGGTCGAGGGTTCAAGTCCCTTCTCGGTCGCCACACCCCACGGGCCAACCCCCGTGGGGTAAAGTATGCTGCTGTAGCTCAGTAGGTAGAGCGCATCCTTGGTAAGGATGAGGTCCCCGGTTCGAATCCGGGCAGCAGCTCCAATTTTTAAAGCCTGAAACGATGAGTTTCGGGCTTTTTTATTTTAAATTTCGAATTTATAAGGCAATATGCGCTTTGGGTTGAAATAAGCTGTTTTGCGGAAGTATAGACAAAAGTATAGACATGGGGCCAAAAATGAGCCGGGAGAGTTGCTCCTCCCGGCTCTTAATCTCTTGCGGTCAACAGTTGCGCAGATAATCAACGTAGTCGCGCACGGCGCGCAGAAGCGGGAAGCGCAGGCGGCGCGGCGTGCTGCTCGGCGACGGCTCGAGCCAGCCCTCGGCGGCGAGTGCTTCGACGCGCCGCGGCGTGATGCCCAGCACCTCGGCGAGCTCGCGCGAGGTAGCTTCACGGGAAATGCCCAGCGCGGAGGTCAGTTCTTCGAGCGGGTCAGGCATTGCCCGCAGCTGCTCAATAATCGCGGCTGTGAGTCCGGCCTCGATAAGCGTGGATTCGTCCATGCGTTCACCATCCTTTGGCGATGCGAAGCGCCTCAAAATTAATTATGTAAACTAGAGCTTTTCCGGGCCTCGCCAGCACCCACAGGCTCATTTCCCGCCGGAAGGACCCGTGTCGGCACAGAATGAAGCCGAGATACGGTCGAAGCGCCTTCCATCCGCGCCGCACTCGACGGGGCCGCGCAGCGCCGAGAGTTTGGCTGTGCGCTCGAGCTCGGCGGCGCGCTTTGCCCAGCTGGACACGATGCCCGCGGCCTCACGTGCAGCGGCAGCGCACAAATCGTAAGTCGTTCCGTAGGCCGCCCGCGTCGCGACAATGCGCTCGTACAGAGCCGCGTCGCCGCGGAGCTCGGCAGCCGTCGCTATGCGGCGCTTGCGGCGAGCCGTGGCCGCCTTTTTGCGGAGTGCTTCCGCCTTTTCGTCAGCTTCGGCCGCCGCGTCAAGGTCGCCCCGCGAGGCCGCCTCGCGGCTTTCGCTCTCAAGCCGCGCGATTTGCCGCTCGAGGTCCGCAAGCTGTGCGTCAAGCGCCGAGGCCTGTTCCTCGAGTGTCGCGCGGCGAGCCGCGAGGTCTGCATCGTACGTGTCCAATGCCTCGTGGTAGACGTCGAGCGCCTCACGGGCCGGGTCCCAAAGGCCGGAGAGCTGCTCAGCCGTGAGCTCAGTCGGATTCTTGCGGATTGCGTCCAGAGCGGTCTTCAGCTGGTTTTCTGTGCATTTCATGCTTTTTTACTCCTTTTCAGTCTGTTTATGCGCTTTTGCGCCGTCATATGTTCAGAACGTCCGATAATGTGCCGATAAGCACCTCCCATGCGCGCGAGCTTTGCAGCCCGGGGACGGCGGAGCCGAAGCCGACAAGGCTCGCGGCCTCGCTCTTGGCGCGCTCGTATTCACCGAGGCGCTCGCGGTAAGGCGCGCGCCGTTTAGCCGCCGCGCGGGCGATTATGGCCCGTAAGGGAGGCGCTGCGGTGAGTATGTCGTCGATGCTCAGCGTGTTCACCTCCTAAACGTACTGTTTCGTGAAATCGTTGTTTTCGTGAATTTCGTTGAAGCCGTGAAATCGTTGATAAGTTTATTCAAAGACACGAAAGCAACGATTGCACGAAAATCACGGTTTCAACGAAATCACGGTTTCACGATATTATGAACGGGTTATCCTCATCGTCGACAATCTCCTCGAATGCGCGCTTATAAGCGAACGAATGGCGGCGGCCCCCGTTGCCGTTACTTTTGCGGTCATAGACTATGCCGTCGTACTCTAGAAATAGCTCTGCCATATCGACGAGCTTTTTAGCAAGCTCCTGTGACGTGGAGGCGAGCTGCGCGCGGGCTATGTACTTCCCGGCCTCCAGCAAATCCTTTGACGTTCCCGTCCAGCCCTCCGGACGCTGCTCGAGCAGCTTTCGAACGGTTAGAGTAATCGGGCTCGCCATGTACTCGCGACGCCGCTGCTCCTCCGCGAAGGCGTCGGCGTCGCCCATGTTCACCCAGCGGCAGAGCTCTTTATCGAACTGAAGCACCATGTCGCAGCCCTCGACGTCGCGGCCGACAACGGACAGCTTCGCGGTGCTGTCGCTGCGCTGCTCTTTGCTAAGAACGAGCATCGTGTCTGCCGCGCCGGTCACGCCAGTCGTGCCGCTGACGCGGTTGAACGGGTCAGCGTCGTCGCCCATCTTCCGCAAGTGATGCACAAGTAGCAGTGCGATGTTGTGCGCGTCGGCAAAGCGCTTGAGTGCGCCGGTCTCGCGGTAGTCTGCGGCATAGGCCCCCTCACGACCCAGAGCAGCCCCACGTACACGCTGAAATGTGTCCACGACGACGAGCCCCACGTCGCTGTGAGCGGCGAGGAAGGCCTCTAGCTCGTCCAGCAGCCCGCTATCAAGCACGGGGGCCTCTGTTGCGAAGTAGAAGCCCTCAGGGGCCTCACGGCCGCTAAGGAGCCTGCCCATCCGCGCCTTGAGGCGGCGCTCACTATCCTCGAGGGCGAGGTACAGACAGCCGCAGCCGGTAACGCGGTAGCCGAGAAAATGCTTCCCGGCCGCAACGGAGAGGCAGAGGTCAAGGCACAGCCAGCTTTTGCCGTACTTCGGCGGAGAAGCCAGGATGCTTAATCCGGCCGGTATGAGCCCGTCGACGATGAAGCGAATCGGCGGGATGCTCTTTTGCTGGAGCTCTCGGGCGCTCACGACGGAGAGCGCCGGGGCCGGCTCGCTCAGTTCGCCGAGCTCATAGAGCCGCCGGAAGCTAGCCTTGTCCATCTTTCGACCTCCTTACGCGCGTGATAAATTCGAGTTTGTTCTTCCGCGCTCCCGCGGCTCAGCTCGTCGGCCCAGCGCTCGAACGCCTCGCGCCATTGTAGCGCCACAACCTCGGCGTCTGTGAGCTCATCAGGGGCCTTGTGCTGCGCCGCGTTGCCCGTGCGAATCGCGGCGCATAGCTTCGCGATAAAGCCCTCCCGCCATTCCTCGAAGGCCCGGTAAGCCTCGTCTACATCCCGCCGCCGAGCGGCGGCTTCGCGCTCCGCCGCGGTGGGCGGCCGGCCAATCCCGAGCCCCAGGCCGAAGTCCACGTTGAGCCGAGTCACGGCCTGAATAGGCGTCAGCCCCAGCAGCTGCGCCGTCAAGTCGATACAGTCCCCGCGAGCCCCGCAGCTCCAGCACCGGAAGCGGGCTCCCTTGAAGCTCATGCTCGGACGGTGGTCATTGTGGAATGGGCACAGCGCCCGGCCGTGACGGTCGATGGTCGCCCCGTAGCGCTCCGCCGCGTCCCGGGCCGAGACACGCTCACGGACCTCGCGAAAAAACTCAGGCCTCATGACGGTCGCCGGCGTTGGCTGCGCTTTGGGCCTCGAGCTGACGAAGCAGCAGCGGGACGTTGACGCGGTACTCGTTCCCGCAGCGGATATGGGGCACAGTCCCGCGCTTACAGCCCTCGCGGAGATAGTGGACAGACAAGCCCGTCAGCCGGCAAGCGCCGCTCAAGGGTTGATACGGGGCCTCGGGGTCAAAGATTCGCTTCGGCATGGTTGTCAGCCTCCTTCTCGTCTGCCTTGGCTTCCGAGGCCTTCCGGGCCCAGTAACGCGCGTTGTACTCCCGAACGCGCTCGCGGTTTCGCGCCCTCCACTCGCGAAGATATCGCGCCCTCGCGGCTCTCGCCTCGTCGCTCAGGTTCGAGTCGTTTTTGTGTCTAGTCAAGTGTAGGTCTCTCCTTTCCGTTTTATTTTCTTGACCTGCTGCGGAATTCTTGATATACTCATTGTAGTTCAAAGAAAACGAAATGTCAATTGAAACGAAGCTTATTATCGAAAAGCACAACAGAATCGCCATTTTGAGTTTTGAGGAGGTAGCCATGGCACGGAAAAACAAACCTTCATGGGAGACCGAACAGGGCATATTCCCCAGTCGGTTGAGGAAATTGATGGACGAAAAAGGCGTAACACAGAGGAGACTTGCCGAGGTTATTGGCATGAGGCCGCAGACGGTGAGCTTATACGTCACCGGGCAAAGCGTCCCCGATATTAACTGCCTATGCAAGATAGCGGAATTCTTCAAGGTCTCCGCGGATTACCTGATTGGGCTCACGGACTCGCCCACACCGGACTCAAACCTCAGGGACGCGGCGCGATACACAGGCCTTTCGCCGGAGGCCATCGAAGCCGTCAGGGACCTCAACGACTTCAACATAAAAGGGGCGAAGGTCGAATATTCGCGCAGTCGCGCGGCATTGAGCGAGATACTTGAGCACGAAGATTTATGGCTTCTTATGACACACGTAGTAGACGCGGTCAAGCTCTCGAAATACACTTCTCAAGGCGACGACAAAACACCGGGAGAGCTCGGGGAGGCCATTGAAACCTGCCGGGATATGGGCCTCGCCGTATTGGAAGCGGGCGCTGCGAGGGAATACTACATCCAGCGAGCGGCGAATATTTTTTTAGAGATTGTTCGCGATGTGAAAATTCCCGAGAAGGATTATCAAACTAAAGGCCGAGCCGTAGATGTTCGGGGGGATAATGATGGGAACTCATTATCAGGCAATGGCCGATAATGGCTCAGTCGTGATACAAGACTGCACGGGATGCAGCGTATATATCACGATAGGCGCAGAAATGGCACTGAGCGGCGACGAGCGGGAGCTTATAGACCTGTACCGCCGCCTCGCGCCAAAAGGAAAGCTGCGGCTCATGCAAGCCGCAGCCGATGTTGAAGCGATGGAAGGGAGTGAATGAAGTGGCGAGTACGAGGCTGATGGCTACTAAAGACGGGCGGAAATTCTTCAAAATTACCGTCTCACGCGGGCGCGGTCAATCGCCATATACAATGCGCTGGTATTGGCCGGACGGATGGAGCAAGCGCGCAGCGGAGCGCGAGCTTGCCAAACAGGCCGCGGCTTTTGAATTGGCGTGCAGCCGGGGCGAGATAGAGACGCGCGCTGATAAAAAACGCCGGGAAGCCGAAGAACAGGCAGAGGCGGCGAAGCTCAAGACCGTGCGCCAGTACGCCAGCGGCGTGTATATGCCGACGAAGGAGACGACGCTCTCCGAAAATGCTCGCGCCAGTTATCGTATGTTCCTTGACAGGCATATACTGCCCGTATTGGGGGACACGCTGCTGACGGAAGTCACGCCCGCCATGCTCACGAAGCTGCTCGTCGACTTCCAGCGCACGGGCAAGGCCCACGCGACGTGCGTGAAGCTGTACAACATTCTCAACGGTCTGTTTCAAATGGCTTTCCTCGATGACAGCATACAGATAAATCCGATGCTGAAGGTTAAGCGCCCCGCCCCGCGCAAGGATGAGGCGGCGGTCGATGAGACGGAAAAGGCGTATACGGTCGTCGAACTGCGCTACATCCTCAAATGCCTCGAGAATGAGCCGCTCAAATGGCGGACGTTCATAACGCTTTTGGCCGACACGGGAATACGCCGGGGCGAGGCTTGCGGGCTGTACTGGTCTGACATAGACTTCAAGGCCCTCACGGTCACGGTCAGGCGCAATCTTCAGTACACGCCCAGCGCCGGGGTATATGAGGCTGCGCCGAAAAACGGCAAGGCGCGCGTCGTAGACATTGGAGCAGACACGGCCGCGCTGCTGAAGCGGCTCATGCTTGAACAGGCCTCCACCTGTATGAGCCGGTACTGCTTCACTCAAGAAGGGAGCCCGGAGCCGATGCATCCGCAGACGCCGACGAGGTACTTCAGGAAGTTCGGCAAGCGTTACGGCGTCGAGGACTTCCATCCGCACAAGCTGCGCCATACCTCGGCGAGCCTCGCCATAACGAACGGCGCGGACGTTGTATCTGTCAGCGAGCGGCTCGGCCACAGTGACACGGCGGTAACGCTGCGGATGTATGCCCACGCAAACGAGGAGAGCATACGCCGCGCGGGTCAAACTGTCCGCGACGTGCTCAGGGCCGGGAACGAATAAAACAAGCGGCACGCGAAAATGCGTGCCGCAAAGTATCGACAGAAGTATAGACAGAAGTATAAACCGACACCCTAAAAGTATCGACGTAAATGTAAAACACGCTACAGCAAGTTATGCAAGGCAAATGCCTTGAAACGCCCGTAATTACTAGGTTTTTCGCGATAAGATACGACAATGTAAAACAGACTATAACAGCATAGCCGATAATTGGTAAGGATGAGGTCCCCGGTTCGAATCCGGGCAGCAGCTCCAGAAAACACCTGAAATCATCGGATTTCGGGTGTTTTTTGTTGCGGATTTGCACTTTTTCGTGTGGGTCAAAATGTGGGTCAACTGTCTGACCCACACCGTGACCCACTTGCCGAAAGGAAACAATGGAGACAAGAGTACCGGGCAGGAGGATTGTGCCTCCTGGCCGGCTTTTTCTGATCTTGGTCTTCACAACATCTGCTCCATGAAGGCACCCATCGTGGCCGCTGCTTCGTCCTGTTTTTGCCTGGTGGCGTGGGTGTAGGTGCGCAGGGTAAACCCGGCATCGAAGTGGCCCAGCTTGCTGGATACCGTCTTGATGTCCACGCCGTTTTGCAGAGCCGTGGTTGCGAAGGTGTGCCGCAGATCATGGAACCTGATGTATTCAAGTCCGGCATCTTTTAGAATTTTTTTGTGGAGGTTCACCACGCTGTCCGGGTAGTACATCTCTCCTGTCACCGGGGAGGGGAACAGGTAAGGGTTGTCCGGGTGTTTCTCGTGCTCCTGGATTAGTAGATCCACCGCCGTCTGCGGGATCGACACTTGCCGGACGGAGGTCTCCGTTTTGGGCCTTGAGAGCGTCAGTTCCCCGTTCGGTTTTTTGATGTACTGCTTGCTGACGGAGATGGTTCTATTTTGTGTGTCCAAATCATCCCACCGCAGGGCCACCAACTCACCCTTCCGAAGACCGCTGACCAGTTCCAGGTAGAACATGGGGAGAAGTCCTCTTTGAACCGCTGCATCCAGATAGGCCTTCATGTGTTCCGGGGGAAGAATTTTCATTTCAATCTTCTGCATCTTCGGCGCGATGCAATCCTCCGTGGGGTTCCGGGGAATCAGCCGCTCTTTGATAGCCCGCTGGAAGGCGCAGTGGAGCATCAGGTGGACGCTGCGGACAGTGGTGCTGCTGAGCCCTGGATTTCC
>DVKN01000017.1 GCA_018716005.1 Candidatus Scatomorpha stercoravium | reverse complement strand
AAGCTCACGCGCGGCCTCTCAGCCGCCTCGACGGGCGGGCGGTCGGCCTCCAGCGCGCCGAGGACGGCGTAGTGGACGGCGTTGAAGACGGCGCGCTCGTCGGAGAACTTGACCTCCGTCTTGGCGGGGTGGACGTTGACGTCCACGGCGGCGGGGTTGAGCTCGAGGTATATGACGCAGGGCGGGAAGCGCCCGGTGAGCAGGGTGCCGCGATAGGCCTGCTCGACGGCGGCCTGGAGGAGCTGGCTCTTTATGTGACGGCCGTTCACGAAGAAGTACTGCGCGCTGCGGCTGCCGCGCCCGGCGGAGGGCGAGCCCGTAAAGCCGCTGACCCTCACCGCCTCGCCGTCGAGGCCGGAGGCGACGGGCAGCATGGCGCGGGCGAGGTCGCGGCCGAGCAGGGAGTACACCGCGCTCTCCGCGCGGCCGTCGCCGGGGGTGAAGAACTCCTCGCGGCCGTCGCGGATGCAGCGCACGGAGACGTCGGGGCGGCCCAGGGCGCAGCGCAGCGCCGCCGTGAGGCAGGCCGCGCCCTCGGCCCGGTCGCTCTTCAGGAACTTGCGCCGGGCGGGCGTGTTGTAGAAGAGACCGCGCACGGAGATGCACGTGCCCTCGGGCGCGCCGGTCTCGTACATCTCGCTGATGTCGCCGGCGTCGAGGCTCATGTACGTGCCCTCGCGCGCGCCGCGCTCGCAGGTGGTGAGCTCGACGTGCGAGACGCTGGAGATGGCGGCCAGGGCCTCGCCGCGGAAGCCGAGCGTGCCTATGCGCTCGAGGCCGCGCTCGTCGGCGAGCTTGCTGGTGGCGTGGCGCAGGAAGGCGACCCCGGCGTCCTCGGCGGACATCCCGCAGCCGTCGTCGGTCACGCGGATGAGCTCCGAGCCGCCGCCGGAGAATTCTACCGTTATGTTGCGCGCCCCGGCGTCCACGGCGTTCTCAACGAGCTCCTTCACCGCCGAGGCCGGGCGCTCCACCACCTCGCCCGCCGCAATCAGGTCGGCGACGTGGGGGGAGAGTATGTTTATTCTGGGCATGATATTACCTCGTTCGTGTCGCTTTGTTTCTCCTATTATATTTCAAAACCGTTGAACTTTCCAGAGCGAAATGATAAAATAATAAAATCGGAAATTCTCCCTTTAGGGTTTGCGAGGAGAGAGCAATGGCTTATAAACGTGTGGAGATCCCCGCCGCCGAGCTCGCGCGGCAGAGGGACATATGCTTCGAGATACGCGAGCGCACGGAGCGCGCGCCGCGCCGCCCCCTGGCGCTCGTGGACACCTACGGCTGCCAGCAGAACGAGGCGGACAGCGAGGAGCTGCGCGGCTACATAGAGCTCATGGGCTACGGCTTCACCGAAAACGAGAACGAGGCCGACTTGATAGTCGTCAACACCTGCGCCATACGCGAGCACGCGGAGATGCGCGTGCTGGGGAACGTCGGCGCGCTCGTCCACGCCAAGGCAAAGAACCCGAACCTGCTCGTCGCCGTCTGCGGCTGCATGGCCCAGCGGCCCGAGATGGCCGAGAAGCTGAGGAAGAGCTTCCGCGTCGTCGACCTCGTCTTCGGCCCGCACGAGCTCTGGCGCTTCCCCGAGCTCTATAAGAAGGCGCGCGACACGCGCAGGCGCGTCTTCGCCGTGGAGCCGAGCGAGGGCGTCGTGGCCGAGGGCCTGCCCGTGAGGCGCTCGGGAAGGACCAAGGCCTGGCTGAGCATCATGTACGGCTGCAACAACTTCTGCACCTACTGCATCGTCCCCTACGTGCGCGGGCGCGAGCGCTCGCGCCGCTTCGCAGACGTCGTCGCCGAGGCGAGGGAGCTCGTCGAGGCAGGGTACAGGGACATCACCCTTCTTGGCCAGAACGTCAACAGCTACGGCAAGGATTTGGACGAGGGGCGCGACTTCGCCGACCTCATACGCGCCATAAACGACATACCCGGCGACTTCCTCATACGCTTCATGACGAGCCACCCGCGCGACGCCACGGAGAAGCTCTTCCGCACGATGGCCGAGTGCGAGAAGTGTGCGAAGCACATCCACCTGCCCGTGCAGAGCGGCTCGGACCGGATACTGCGCGAGATGAACCGCCACTACGACCGCGCGAAATACCTCGATGAGGTGCGCCTCGCGCGGGAGCTCATGCCCGAGCTCGTGCTGACGACGGACATCATCGTCGGCTTCCCGGGCGAGACGGCGGAGGACTTCGCCGAGACGCTGAGCCTCGTCGACGAGGTGCGCTACGACGCGATGTTCACCTTCATCTTCTCCGCCCGCGAGGGGACGAAGGCCGCGGCCATGCCCGACCCCGTGCCGCGCGAGGAGAAGCAGCGCTGGTTCGACGAGCTCGTCGAGCGCGCGAACGCCATCTCGGCGGAGAAGCACGCGGCCTACATCGGCACGCGGCAGCGCGTGCTGGTGGACGGCGTCACCGGCCGCGAGCCCTGGAATCTTTCGGCCCGCACGAACGGCGGGCGGCTTGTCCATCTCAGGGGGGACGAGGGCCTCGTCGGCAGCTTTATAGACGCCGACATAACCGACGGCAACACCTGGGCGCTCTACGGCGTCCCGGCCGCGGACTGAGGAGGGGGCCATGGCTCGGAATGAAAGCGGCCGCGCGCCGAACGGCGGGCGCAGCCCGGAACAGATGACGCCGCTGCAGAAGCAGTACTATGAGATAAAGAACGAATACCCCGAGTGCCTGCTCTTTTTCCGCCTCGGGGACTTCTACGAGCTCTTCGACGAGGACGCCCGCGTCGCCTCGCGCGAGCTCGACCTCACGCTCACGACCCGCGACCGCACGAAGCCGCCCGAGGAGCAGATGCCCATGTGCGGCGTGCCCTATCACAGCGCGGACAGCTACATCTCGCGGCTCATTAAGCGCGGCTTCAAGGTCGCGGTCTGCGAGCAGCAGGAGGACCCCGCCACGGCCAAGGGCCTCGTGAAGCGCGGCGTCATCCGCGTCATAACGCCCGGCACGGTCACGGACGAGACGATGCTCGAGAGCGGCAGGGCGAACTATCTCGCCGCCGTCTGCGTGCTGCGCGACGGGGCGGCCTGCGCCTTCTGCGACGCGGCCTCGGGCAAGTTCAGCGCCGTCGAGTTCGATAAGCGCGGCGTCGCCCACGTCATAAGCGAGCTGGGCAGCTTCGGCCCCAGCGAGGTCATACTCAGCGAGGAGGCCGCCGACAGCGCCGAGCTCACCATGTTCCTCACCATGCGACTCGGCGCGGCAGTGGAGCAGCGCGGCGGGGACTATTTCGACGGCGGGGACGCCGCCGGGCGCGTGCTCGCGCAGTTCAAGGCCGGGAGCCTCGCCGAGCTCGGGCTCGACTCCCGCCCCCTCGCCCTTGCGGCCGCCGGGGCGCTGCTGCGCTACCTGTACGAGACGCAGATGTGCGAGTGCGGGCACATAAACCGCCTCGAGCTGCTCGACGAGGGGCTCTACATGGAGCTCGACTGGTCGGCGCGCCGCAGCCTCGA
>DVKN01000157.1 GCA_018716005.1 Candidatus Scatomorpha stercoravium | reverse complement strand
GCCAGCGTGCGGCCGCGCACGGGGTCGTGCTCGGCGTACTCTGTCCGCGTGGCCTCGGCGTAGGCGCGCTTGTCGGCGCAGACCTCCTCATAGGAGGGCAGCATGAGCGCGCCCTCGGGCGGCTCCTTCGCTATATAGGCCGTGCCGCGGATATCGCGCATACCGGCTATGTCCGCGCCCGCGGCGAGACGGCGGGCAATCTCAATCGTCGCGTACTCGCCCATGCCGTAGACGAGGAGGTCGGCCTTCGCGTCGAATATGACGCTGCGGCGCACCTTGTCCTGCCAGTAGTCGTAGTGGGCGAAGCGCCTGAGGCTCGCCTCGAGCGAGCCTATGACCACGGGGAGGCCGGGGAAGGCCTCGCGCGCGCGGTTCGCGTATACGGTGACGGCGCGGTCGGGGCGCAGGCCCGTTTTGCGGCCGGGCGAGTAGAAGTCCTCGCGGCGGGGATGGCGGCTCGCCGTGTAGTGCGCGACCATGCTGTCGAGGTTGCCCGCGCCTATCATGACGCCGAGGCGCGGCCTGCCCATGGCGGCGAAGGCCGCGGCGCTGTGCCAGTCCGGCTGGCAGAGCACCGCGACGCGGAAGCCCTCGGCCTCGAGCACGCGGGATATAACCGCCGTGCCGAAGCTCGGGTGGTCGATATATGCGTCGCCGCCGACGACGAGGAAGTCGTAGCCGTCCCAGCCGCGGGAGGCCATGTCCTCCGCAGAGACGGGCAGGAAATCACGAGTATTCATAAGAGTTCTCCAAAGTACCAGCCCGACACGCCGTCGTGCTTGACGAGATAGCCGCGCGAGGTCGTCTCCACCACGCTGACCTCGTCGCCCGCGGCGAGGGGCAGGACGTAGTCCGTGCAGTCGTTGCACCTCACGACGCCGCTCTCGCCGTAGAGGTATTTCGTGAGTATGTCGAGCTCGTAGCCCGTGCGCACGTGGCGCACGCGGGAGAATTCCTCCCCGCGCTCGAGTATCTCGACCTTGTTGTCGCCCCAGCGGATGTAGGCGCTCGTCTCGCTCCCGGCCTGCGCGGTTTTGACGCGCCGGACGGGGAAGGGGTCGTACCAGACGCACTCGAAGTCATCGCTGCCGTTGCGGGGGATGATGAGCGCGTTGAGCTGGCCGTCGTCCTTGAGGACGCAGCCGCCGTCTATGCTGATAATGTGGCTCTCGCGGTCGATTATCGGCTTCGCGTCGGTTATGCTCTCGCGGTAGAGCACCACCGGCCAGTGGCCGACGATGACCCATTTGCCGAATTTCCGGCCCTGGCCCATGAAGTTGTCGTTCTTCATGAGGTCCCAGCCGTCCCAGAAGAGGGGGTCGCCCTCGGGGATGCCGCCGTGGACGAAGATATAGTGCTCCGTCTCGATGAGCTGCGGCATGGCGCCGAGGAACTCGAACTCGGCGGCGTAGCGCCCGCCCAGCACGGCGCGGAACTCGTCTATGTCGAAGTCCGGCCTTATCTCGAAGCCCGATTCCTCGCACATCTGCGCGAGCAGGCCGGGGCCGAGGCCGTTGCTGTTCGTGAGCAGGTAGCGCTTCACGTACCAGTCGGTGCAGGGCTTCGTGTGGTCCTCGTCGTCGTACCAGTAGTCGCAGTTGCCGAGCACGAAGACGCAGCGGCGGCGCCTGTCGAGCTCCATGAGGTAGCGCAGCGTCGCGAGGCTGTCCGGGCCCTTCTCCATGATGTCCCCGACGAAGACGAGCGTGTCCTCATCGCGCAGGGAGAGCTTCGCGAGCAGGCCCTTGAGGTAGGCGAGGTTCGCGTGCACGTCCGAGATGCAGATTATCCGGCCGCGCTCCGGGAGGCTGAGCTTTTTCGTGAGCAGCGGGGTTATCATCAGATGCTCCGCTCCATCAGTATCTGGTCGCTGGAGACGCCGGGGTCTATCCGGAGGTCGCGGAAGCCGTAGTGGCGGTAGAAGCCTATCGCGTGCTCGTTCGTGACGGCGACGTGGAGGCGCACGGCGCGGCGGCTCTTGGCGTAGAAATAGCTCTCGGCCATGCCTATGAGCTGCACGCCGAGGCCCTGCCCGCGGTGCTCGGGGCGGAGGTAGAGGAAGCTTATCCAGCCGCAGTTCTCCTCCTTGCCGCGCTTGGGGTCGAGCTCGAGGACGCCGATGGGCTCGTCGCCGTAGAGGACCTTCAGGAGGCTCTCGCTGTCCCGCGCGGCGTGCGAGCGGGCGCTCGAGAGGTAGACGCTGCTCATGAAGCCGGCGTCCGTGCCGTGGGCGACTATCCAGCTGTCGCGGTAGCAGTCCGTATAGAACGCGGCCTCCTGCCTGTCGCGGGGGTTGAGCGGGGCGAAGCGGAGGCTCGAGGGGTCGTCCTTCCTGGTATCCCGCCACCACTGCTGGCGCGCGAAGGTGGAGAGGGGGCCGAGGTGGGAGTTGTCGTTATAATACTCCACCGTGAAGGCCCCGTTATCATAGCGCAGCAGGCTGACGGAGGTGTTGTCGCCGTGCATCATGCCCTCGGGGTCGTCGGAGCGGATGCCGAGCACGCCCATGAGGAAAATCTTTATGCACATCCCGTGCGCGACGACGCCGACGGTCTTCCCGTCGTTCTCCTCCGCTATGCCCTTGAGCGCCGCGGTCATGCGCCGAGAGCACATATCGAAGCTCTCACAGCCGGGCACGTGCCATTTGGCGGGGTCGTTGTTGAAGAGGTACATCTGCTCGGGCCACTTGTAGCTGAGGTTGCCCCAGCTGTCGCCCTCCCAGACGCCCATGTGTATCTCGCGCAGCTCGCGCGTGGTGCGCAGCTCGAGGGCGCGTCCGCGCAGGAGCGCGCCGGCCGTCTCCTTCGCGCGGTCGAGGTCGCTCGAATATACGGCGTCCAGGCGCACGTCCTTAAAGCGCTCCGCGAGGGCGTCTATCTGCTTCTTTCCGAGCGGGGTTATCTTCCCGTTCCAGTGCCCCTGCGCGCGGCGGAAGAGGTTCCCCTCCGCCTCGGCGTGGCGGATAAGATATATTGTCGTCATGCTCCCATCATCCCTCAAGAAATATTGACCATCCGGCTCGGGTCGTTTATAATACAGCTGTATTTGCTTTTGAAGCCGCCTTGCTATTTTACAATATTCTGCCGGGATTGGCAAGCGGCGCGGAGGTTAAAGTGAAAGTTATACATCTTATAAGCGGCGGCGACACGGGCGGGGCCAAGACCCACGTCCACTCCCTGCTGCACGGCCTGGGAAAAAGGGTCGACGTGACGCTCGTCTGTTTCCGCGACGGGCCCTTCGCCGAGGAGGCGCGGCGGCTCGGAATAGATACGCGCGTGTACTCCGGGCGCTTCTTCTCCTCGCTCGGCGAGGTCGAGGAGCTGATACGCTCCGGCGGCTACGAGCTCATCCACTCGCACGGCTCGCGCGGCAACCTCGCCGGCGTGCTGCTCTCGCGCAGGACGCGCCTGCCCATCGTCAGCACCGTGCACAGCGACTGGAAGCTCGACTATCTCGGCCGGCCCCTGGCCGCGGCGACCTACGGCGTGCTCAACGCCTGGGCGCTCAGGCGCATAAAATACCACATCGGCGTCTCCGACGCCATGCGCGAGCTGCTCATAGAGCGCGGCTTCCGCCGGAACGACACCTTCTCCATCTATAACGGCATAGACTTCGACCGGGAGATACCGGACGCCGACCGCGCGGAGTTCTATAAGCGCGTGGGCGCGGACATAGCCCCCGGCGACATCGTCGTCGGCGCGGCGGCGCGCCTCGACCCCGTGAAGGACCTCGCCACGCTCGTGCGTGCGGCGGCCGGGGCCATAGCCGCGGGCGCGCCGGTGAAGCTCATCATCGCCGGCGAGGGGCCGGAGCGGCCGAACCTCGCCGCCCTCGCCGAGGAGCTCGGCATTGCGGGCTCAGTCACGCTCTGCGGCTGGATAGACGCCATGGACGAGTTCTACTCCGCCCTGGACATAAACGCCCTCACGAGCATCTCAGAGGCCTTTCCGTACGCGATAACCGAGGGCGCGGCGCACCGCCTGCCCACCGTGGCCACGGCCGTGGGCGGCATACCCAGGCTCATAAAGGACGGCGAGACGGGCTACCTCGTCCCCGTCGGCGACAGCGAGGCCCTCGCCGCGCGCATTGCCGGGCTCGCGGGCGACGCCGCGCTGCGCGCGAGGCTGGGCGAGGCCCTCTACGAGAAGGCCGCGCGGGAATACTCCATCGCCGCCACCTGCGCGCAGCAGATATCGCTCTACAACCAGATACTCGAGCGCGAGGCGGCCGGCGGCCGCGCGGGCGTCCTCATATGCGGGGCCTACGGCCTCGGCAACGCGGGTGACGAGGCCATACTCGACGCCCTCGTGGGCGAGATGCGCGCCATCGACCCGCTCATGCCCGTCACCGTCCTCACGCGCGAGCCGGCCGAGGCCGCCGCGAGGCTGGACGTGGAGGCCGTGCACACCTTCAACTTCCCGAAGTTCCTCTCCATAATGAAGCGCCGCGCCCTCTACGTGAACGGCGGCGGCAGCCTCATACAAGACGTCACCAGCCGCCGGAGCCTCTGGTACTTCCTCTACACCCTGCGCGCGGCGAAGGCCCGCGGCTGCAAGGTCATGATGTACGGCTGCGGCATAGGCCCCGTGACGCGCGAGCGCGGCGTCCGCAGCACGAAAAAGACGCTCAACTCGAGCGTCGACGTCATAACCCTGCGCGAGCCGGACTCCGTGGAGGAGCTCGAGCGCTTCGGCGTGACGGAGCCGGAGATTGTCCTCGCCGCCGACCCGGCGCTGACGCTCAGGGCCGCGCCCCGCGCCGAGGTGGAGAAGAGCCTCGCCGCCGCTGGCCTCCCGGAGGGCGCGCGCTGCGCCGGCTTCGCGCTCAGGCACTGGCAGGGCTTCTCCGAAAAGGCGCCCGCCATCGCCGCGTGCGCCCGCTATCTCTACGAAAAGCACGGCCTGACGCCGGTGTTCATACCGATTAACCACAAGAGCGACATAGACGCCGGGCGCGAGGCCGCGGCGCAGCTCGAGGGCGTGCCCTATGTGCTCCTGCCCGGGCCGCTGCCCTCCGGGCTCGCGATAGGCGTGCTCGGCCGGATGGAGATTGCCGTCTCCATGCGCCTGCACGGGCTCATCTTCGCCGCGGGGCAGGGGACGCCGGTCGTGGGCATAAGCTACGACCCGAAGGTCTCCGCCTTCCTCAAGTGCGTGGACGGCGAGTGCGTGCCGCTCTCGGAGGTCACGGCCGCGGGGCTCGACGCCCTCGCCGAGCGCGCCCTCGCCAAGAGGCGCGACCCGGAGGCCCTGCGCGGCAGCGTGGAGGCGCTGCGCGCCCTCGAGGCCCGCAACATGGCCTGCGCCGCCCGCCTGCTGGGCAAGGAGGTGTGAGCGATGCTGCGTACCGCCGCCGTCGTCTCGGGGGACTGCCCCGAGCTTCAGGCGCTGCTCGCGAGCGCGTTCTTCGGCGAGATTGACGGCTTCGAGCTCGCCGCCGTCGTGGTAACGGGCCCGGACAGCGCCGCCGCAGCGCGCTGCGGGCAGCAGAACATACCCGTATTCCCCGTGGATTACGGCATTTTCCCCAACGACGAGGTGTACACCCGCGCCCTCACGGCGAAGCTGCAGGACCTCGACGCCGAGGCCGTGCTGCTCGTCGCGCTCGAGCACGAGCCGCTCCAGGCGCTCTACCGCGCTTATTCCGGCCGCTGCGTCTGCCTGCGCCGGAGCGAGCGCGCGGGGCAGCTCGAGGCCGAGGCCGTGCTCGCCGACGCCGACGGCAGCGAGGCCCGCCGCCTCGGCCGCGTCAGCGTCCCGGCGGCGGAGGCCGGCGCGCTCCGCACTCTCTCATCGCGCAGCGGCGAGCTGCTCGTGGAGGCGGTGAAGCGCTTCATGGCCGAGCTGCACGGCTGATCAGCTCTCCTCCGCCAGCTTGCGCAGCGTGTCCTCGTTCGCGAGGCGGCGCAGCTCGCGCAGGAAGGGGAAGGGCTCGCAGTCCTCGACGCCGTATGTGAGGTTGAGCTCGCGCTCGAGCGGGAGCCAGGTCGAGAGCGGGGCCTCGTTGTGCTGTATGACGGCCTCGAGGCGGTCGAGCGCCTTATACAGCCTCGCCTCGGGCGTCTCGCGCGCGTCCATCTCCGCGTAGAGCGCGTCGAGCTGCGGCCGCATATCCGTAAGCCGCGCCGTGAGGGCGCGTATTGCCTCGTTCTCGCGGCTCTCGTCGCTCTCGGTCTTCAGGAAGCTGGGGATGTCGCCGGTGACGGCCTCGCCCCAGTCGTGTATGAGGCACATTTTTATGACTTTGTCCATGTCGAGCTCCGGGAATTCCCCGGAGAGCAGCAGCGCCATGCAGGCGAGGCGGAAGCTGTGCTCCGCGACGCTCTCGTGCCGGAGCGTATGCGTCCAGCCGTGGCGGGTGCCGCACTTCAGGTTCTCAAGAATGTGGAGAAAATCCATAAACTCCGCGGGTTTCAAGCCTATCAGCCCCTTTCGGCTATGATGTTATCACGCCCCGGGGGAAAACGCAATATTTTACGGAAGTGACGCCATGATAAGACTCTATAACGGATACGTAATGCCTATGGCCGCGGACTGCTCCATAGTCCCGGGCGAGGTCTGGACGGACGGGGACGTTATCGCCCTCGCCGGGGACGCGAAGGGCCGCGAGCGGCCGGAGTTCGAGCGGGAGATAGACCTGCGCGGCGGCCTCGTCATACCCGGCTTCAAGAACGCGCACACGCACTCGGCCATGACCTTCCTGCGCTCCTACGCGGACGACCTGCCGCTGCAGAGCTGGCTCTTCGACAAGGTCTTCCCCCTCGAGGCGAAGCTGACGCCGGAGGCGGTCTACGCCTTCACGCGCCTCGCCGTGCTCGAATACCTGGCCGGGGGCATAACGGCGAGCTTCGATATGTACTTCCACCGCGACGCCTACGCGAGCGCGAACATCGATATGGGCTTCCGCAGCGTCATATGCGGCGCGCTCTCGGCGGGCGACCCGCTCAACACGGCGGCGGACGACTACGCGAAGTTCAATAAGCTCCACCCGCTCATAGGCTACCGCCTCGGCGCGCACGCGGAGTACACCGCGGACGGGGAGCTCCTGCGCGGCATATCCGAGCTCGCGCACGAGCTCAAGGCCCCCTTCTGGGCGCACAATTCGGAGACGAAGAACGAGACGGACGGCTGCTTTGAGCGCCACGGCATGAGCCCGACCGCGTATTTCGAGTCGCTCGGCCTCTTCGATTACGGCGGCGGCGGCTTCCACTGCGTGTGGTTCGACGATAAGGACATCGACATCTTCGCGCGCCGCGGGCTCTGGGCCGTGACCTGCCCGGCGAGCAACGCCAAGCTCGCGAGCGGCATAGCCCCGCTGAGCAGGTTCGCCGCGCGCGGCGTGAAGCTTGCCGTCGGCACCGACGGGCCCTCGAGCAACAACGCCCTCGATATGTTCCGCGAGATGTACCTTGCCTGCGTGCTCCAGAAGCTCGCGCTCTCCGACGCCGCGGCCTGCCCGGCGGAGAATATCCTGCTCGCGGCCTCGAGCGGCGGCGCGCGGGCCATGGGCCTTTCGGACTGCGACAGCCTCGTCCCGGGCAAGCAGGCCGACCTCGCCGTCATAGACCTCGACGAGCCCGGCATGAGGCCGCTGCACGCCGCGGCCAAGAACCTCGTCTACGCCGGGACGCGCAGCTGCGTGCGCCTCACGATGATAGCCGGGCGCGTGCTCTACGAGGACGGCGAGTACTTCGTCGGCGACGACCCCGGGCGCATCATAGCCGAGGCGGAGCGCTATACGCGGGAGATCTGCGGGCAATGACGCTCGAGGAGAAAATAAGCGCCTGGATGGACGCGCACGAGGCGGAGTTCATCCGGGATACGGCCCGGCTCGTGGCAATACCGAGCGTGAGCGGCCCGGCCGCGCCGGGCGCGCCCTTCGGCGCGGAATGCCGCCGCGCGCTGGACGAGGCAATAGCGCTCTGCCGCGGCTATGGCTTTGAAACGCAGATATACGGCGGGGCCATGGGCAGCGCGGACTATAACAGCGAGAGGGCCGCGCTCGACATCCTCGCGCATCTCGACGTCGTGGGCCCCGGCGAGGGATGGGACTCCGACCCCTTCGCCGCGCGGGCGGAGGGCGGCTTCCTCTACGGCCGCGGCGTGGACGACGACAAGGGCCCCTTCGTGCTCGCGCTCTTCGCCATGCGCTGCCTGAAGGAGCTGGGCATAGAGCTCCGGAGCGGCTGCCGCCTCCTATTCGGCACGCATGAGGAGAACGGCTCAGACGACCTCCCGTATTACTATTCGAATCACGCCCCGGCGGCGCACACCTTCACGCCGGACACGGGCTTCCCCGTATACAACACCGAAAAGGGCGACTGGCGCATAGCCATAAGCCGCGCCTGGCCGCGCGGCGAAGCGCTCCCGCGCCTCGAGAGCGCGGAGGGCGGCTTCCGCATAAACGTCGTCCCGGGCGACGCCTCGGCGCGCATAGCCGGGCTCGAGGCCCGCGCCGCACTCGCCGCGGCGGCCCCGGCGGCGGAGGAATATGGCGTCGGGCTCTCGGCAGAGGACGTCCCGGGCGGCTGCGAGCTGCGCGTGCACGGCCGGCAGGCCCACGCCGCCGCGCCCTGGCTGGGCAACAACGCCGTCACGGCCCTTATAGGTATACTCGCGCGGCTCCCGCTCGAGGGCCCGGCGGCCGGCGCGCTGGGGAGCCTCGCGCGCTTCTTCCCGCACGGCGACTGGCTCGGCGAGGGCTGCGGCGTCGCGATGGCCGACGGCGAGAGCGGCCCGCTCACGCTCTCGGCCAACATCCTCGGCATAACGCCCGAGGGGCTGCGCCTGGACGCCGACGCCCGCGTGCCGCTCTGCGCGTCGGAGGAGAACTGCCCCGGCAAGCTCTATCCGGCGCTCGCCGCGGCCGGCTTCAGCGCCGGGGGCGTCATGGAGCGCGCGCACCACACGCCGCCGGACGGCGGGTTCATACGGAGCCTGCTCGAGAGCTACGAGCGCTATACGGGCCAAAAGGGCGAGTGCCGCGCGACGGGCGCCGGCACCTACGTCCACAACATCCCCGGCGGCGTCGGCTTCGGGGCCTATATGCCCGGCTTCGACACCCGCCTGCACGGGGCCAACGAGCGTATCCGCGTCAGAGACGCGCTTACGGCCGGCAAGATTTTCGCGCTGGCTATAGCAAAGATTTGTGAAATCAAGGAGGACTAAAAATGGTAACGAGAAACGCCGACCGCATCCCCCAGGTCGCCGAGCATATGTACGGCGGCGCGGGCTCCATCTCCAAGAACATCATCCAGCCGCCCGAGATGATGTACGGCAAGAACCGCATGTTCATGCACGGCACCCTCGAGAAGGGCAGCGAGATTGGCTGGCACGTCCACACCGGCGACGGCGAGGTCTACTATATCCTCTCCGGCGAAGGCGAGTTCAACGACAACGGCGCCGTGACGACCGTCAAGGCCGGCGACGTTACCTGGACTCCCGACGGCGAGGGCCACAGCCTCAAAGCGACCAGCGACAAGCTCGAGTTCATAGCCCTCGTCATCTACAGCGCATGAGCGACGCGCTGGGGTCGTGCTTCAGGCAGGTGTACGAGCGCATAAAGCTCCGCTTCTACCGCGAAGTCTTCTGCGCCTCGCACGAGCTTGAGACCGGCCTCACCGCGGTCGAGGCCTTTTCGCTGGAGGTCATCGACCAGCTCGGCCGCCCGACGATAGGGCAGTTCGCCGAGTTCCTCAACATATCCCGCTCCAACGCCACGTACAAGGTCAGCGCCCTCGTGCGCCTCGGCTATCTGCGCCGGGAGCGCTCGGGCCCGGACAAGCGCGAGTATTTCCTCGTGCTCACCGAGAAATACCGCGCCCGCGCCGCCCTGCTCGACGACTACGTCGCGGGCCTCGTCGAGCGCATCCGGGAGCGCTTCTCCCCGGAGGAGACGGCGGAGTTCGCGCGGATGCTCGGCATCATCTCCAACGAGCTGATGCCGCCGGCGGACGCGAGCATCATCCCGCCCGAGGGGAAATGACCCGCGCGGCACAGGCAAAAGAAAGGGCGGCCCGCCTCGGCGGGCCGCCCTGAAGCCGTATAAGGGGGATTTTATTTCCGCGCGCGCTTTTTTACGGCGCGGGCGGTGAGGAATAGGAGCGCGGCGAGGTACAGCCACATGGCCCAGGACAGAAGCTGCGCCGCGAGGGCGGTGTATTCATAATACGCGGGACTGAATACGCCGAACATGCGGACGCTCGTGAATTGCCGCGTGAGGGGTATGAGCAGCGCCATGGTCAGCCAGCCTATCACGAGGCCGGGGCGGCGCTTTATCAGAAGGCAGAGCGCGCCGCAGACCGTGAGATAGAGCCCGAGCAGCGGCAGCGCGCGCCAAAGCGCGAGGTACAGCAGCGTCCAGAGCAGCCCGGCGCCGAGCAGCACGGCCCCGACTATAACCCGCGTGGGCGGGCGGCTTACCGTTACGGCTGCCGGCGGCGCTTCCGGCGAGGGCGGCTCGAGGCCCACAAGCCCGTCGAGCGTGACGCCGAAGAGGCCGGCCAGCTGCACCAGCTTATCGAGCTCCGGCACGCTGGCGTCGGTCTCCCACTTCGAGACGGACTGCCGCGAGACGCCGAGCGCCGCGGCGAGCTCGTCCTGCTTCATGCCCCGCGCCGCGCGCAGGGCCGATATATTTTCACCCAGGCTCATGAGGACACCCGCCTTTCTGCGGCTATTTTACCACGCAGGCGCGGAAATGTCGACCAAGCGGGCTTTCCAGGCGCGTAACCGCCGGTTGCGCGGGCAAAAAATGACCCCGCCGGGAAGGCCGGCGGGGCCGTTTTTCACTTTTTCAGCTTCCAGAGCCTCGGTATCACGAGGCTCGCGAGCGTGCCGCCTATGAGGGCGGTGCAGCCCTGGGGCCAGGAGAACATGATGCTGAGCATCTGCACCTGCTGGGGCTTGACGCCGGAGAGGACGCCGAGCAGGAGCGGGACGCATATCCAGAGGAAGGCGCACTTTATAACGGCCGAGATGGCCATCGCCGCCCACTGGCGCGCGCCGTAGCTGCGCTCGCGGCCGAGCATCAGCGCGAAGACGACGCACAGCAGCGCGTTGCCGAGCGCCACGACGGGGCTCACCGCGCTGACGGCGGGACCTATCCCGATGAACTGCGCGAGCATGGCGGAGACTATGCCCATCGTCACGCCCGACCACAGCCCGCCGACGGCGGTGAACACGAACAGCACGCAGTTCACGAGCGAGCCCGTCACCAGCTGGTTGACGGAGAAGGGCCCGACTATGACCGCGCCCGCGGGGAAGACCTTGCCGAGCAGCTGGGCGACGATGATGAGCGCGATGCCCATCGCGGTGCGCGCCACCCATTGAACGGCGTTGTGGGAATGCTGCATTTACTCTTCGACCTCCTCCAGACGGTCGACGAAAGCGCTGTCAAGCGAGCTCTGGACGGCCGCCTTGGCTTTATAAGTCCTGACGTTGTTGGCCGCGGCCATGACGGGCTGTATGGTGCCCGCGCCGGCTACGCAGCCGCCGGGACAGGCCATGCCCTCGAGGAGGTAGCCGTTGCGCTTGCCGGCCTTGGCGAGGGTGAGCATCTTGCGGCACTCGCGCAGGCCGTCGCCGTAGTCGACGTCGACGCGGCGGGTGGGATCCATGCGCGCGATGGCCTCGGCCACCGCCTGGGCGACGCCGCCGCTGACGGCGAAGCCGCGGCCCGAGCCCGTGCCGTCGGTGAAGTCCTTGTCGCACTCGTCCGGCTCGAGCGTGGCGAAGTCGATGTCCTTCGCGAGGAACATGCCCTGCAGCTCCTCGAATGTGAGGACGAAGTCGACGTCCGAGCGGACGCTGCGGCGGCTGGCCTCGAGCTTCTTCGCGGCGCAGGGCCCGATGAAGACTATGCGCGCGTCGGGGTGGTCCTTCTTCATGAGGCGCGCGGTGAGCACCATGGGAGTGAGGGCCATGGAGATGTTCTCCTTGAACTCGGGGAAGAGCTTCTTCGCCATGACGCTCCAGGCCGGGCAGCAGGAGGTGCCCATGAAGTCGAGCCTCTCGGGGACGTTCTCCATGAAGTCCTTCGCCTCCTCGACGGTGCAGAGGTCGGCGCCAATCGCGACCTCGACGGTCTCGGCGAAGCCGAGGATGCGCATGGCCTTGCGCAGCTTGGCGGGCGTGGCGTTCTTGAACTGCCCGACGAAGGCCGGCGCGACGCAGGCGATGACCTTGTCGCCCTTGCGTATCGCCTGAATGAGCTGGAAAATCTGGCTCTTGTCCGCGATGGCGGCGAAGGGGCAGTTGACGAGGCACTGGCCGCAGGAGACGCACTTGTCGTAGTCAATCTTCGCGTGGCCGTATTCGTCGGAGCCTATCGCGTCCATGCCGCAGGCCTTGGCGCAGGGGCGCTCCATGCGGCTTATCGCGTTGTACGGGCACTGGTTCTGGCAGCGGCCGCATTTCACGCACTTCGTCTGGTCGATGACGCTCTTGCCGTCGCGGCCGACGTATATCGCGCCCTTCGGGCAGACGTTCATGCACGGGTGCGACAGGCAGCCCTGGCAGTTGGAGGAGATGCGCATCTCCTTCGGCGGGCAGGCGTTGCAGGCGAAGGGTATCACGTTTATCAGCGGCGGCTCATAGTACTTCTCGGGCTTGGCGGCCTCCTCAATGCCGTCGCTCGCGAGGTTATACTCCGCGGCGGTGCGCAGCGGCAGGCCGCAGGCGAGGCGCAGCCTCTCGGTGACGATAGCGCGCTCCAGGAACACGTCGGAGCGGTACTGCGCTACCTCGCCGGGGATTATCTTGTACGGCAGCAGGTCAATCTGCTTATAGTCCCCGCCCTCGTAGGCGAGGCGCGCGACCTCGGTGAATACGTCGCGGCGGAGATCGTCGACTACGCTGTGGATGCCTCTCATAATTAGCCTCCTTATTTAATAGTAGGGGGGTCGTTTATTTCGCAACACCATATTATAACGGATTTCGCCCGTATTGCAATAGCCTGACGCAAAAAAAGCCGGGCGCAAGCTGCGCCCGGCGCGGGGGGATACGCGGCCAGAAAGGGGGAGCCGCGCGTGCGCCGAAGCGGGGGTACGGCGCCGATATAGAAAGGAGGCCGGCGCGCCGAAAACGCAAAAAGCGCGCCGTATAATCGGGGGCCCCTGTGACACTGGCCCCTGAAAAGCCGGGAGGAAATATGGGCGCCGGACAATCGACGGCCGCGTCCCTCCGTTACTTGCGTACACCACGGCTGCGACGGCCCGCCGCCCACATTCTCATGCCTACAATATACCCTAATCCGCCGCGTTTGTCAAGGATGTATTGTAAAATAAGCACAAACTATTTGGGAGATTGCGCCTTATCCGTAAAAGTGCTATAATATTGCCGCAAATCCGACACAAGGAGGAACCCATATGAAGCTCATCCACACCGAAAACGCGCCCGCCGCGGTCGGGCCGTACAGCCAGGCGATGGTCAGCGGCGGCATGGTGTACACCGCCGGCCAGATAGCGCTCGACCCCGCGACCGGCGCGCTCGTGGGCGCGGACGTCACCGAGCAGAGCCACCGCGTCATGCAGAACCTAGCCGCCGTCCTCGCCGCCGCCGGGAGCGGCCTCGACAAGGCCGTTAAAACCACCTGCTTCCTCGCCGACATGGCCGACTTCGCCGCCTTCAACGCCGTCTATGCCGAATACTTCCCCAATAAACCCGCCCGCAGCTGCGTAGCCGTAAAAACCCTCCCCAAAGGCGCGCTGGTAGAAGTGGAAGTGATAGCGGAGGCGTGAGCCTCTATCTTTTCAATCACGTTACATCCCCCGCCCTCCCGTTGACACGTTTACCCCGGCTGTGCTAGTATGTACGCACGGCGGTATCCCCGTGCGGGCGAGTTATGTCGCCCGGTTATTTTCTGGTATCCCCGTTTGCGGGCTGGCTTTAGGATATCCGTACCCGCGAGCGTGGCTACATATTTGGGCCCCGAAAGATATTTAGGGGTACTATTCAAAGGAGGAGTTTCCACATGAGAACTCTCAAGAAGTCTCTGGCGCTCGTACTGGCGCTCGTGATGGTTCTCGGTCTCGGTGTTGTCGGCGCTTCCGCTGACAATAAGCTCGACAGCTATACCGACGCCGGGGAAATCGGCGACGCTTATGTCGAGGCCGTAGGCGTCCTGACCGGTCTCGGCATCGTCGATGGCCGCACCGACACCGAGATCGTCCCCGAGGCCACCTACAACCGTGCTGAGGCCGCCAAGATCATAGCTTATATGCTTCTTGGTAAGGACCAGGCTGATGCTCTGAAGGCCACCGTCGCTCCCTTCGAGGACGTTTCGGTTGACTTCTGGGCCGCCGGCTACATCGCTTACTGCGCTGAGCTCGGCATCATCAGCGGCATGACCGAGACCACCTTCGAGCCCTACGGCACCCTCACCGGTTACCAGTGGGCGAAGATGCTCCTGGTCGCCATCGGCTACGGCAAGAACGGCGAGTTCGAGGGCGACAGCTGGAGCCTGAACACCGCCACCGTCGTTGCGAAGACCGGCCTGAACGAGGGCGACCTCGCCGCCGCCGACCACGTCGCTCTGCGCCGTGAGCAGGCTATGCTCTTCGCCTTCAACGCCCTGAACCTGAAGCAGGTCACCTACAGCCCGAACAGCACCAACTATGTCTACGACATCTGGGGCTACGTTTTCGCTGACGGCACCGGCACCACCCTGGGCGAGGAAGTCTACGACCTCGCTATGGTCGAGGGCATGGTCATCGACAACGAGGGCATGGGCGCTTCCGCCACCTATGTTGACCCGACCAACGCTTGGGCTAAGACCGTGAAGATCTCCGCCGACACCGGCCTCGATGTTATGTACCACGCTGTCCGCGTCTGGTACACCGAGGGCAAGACCAACACTGGCGTCTACGTCAATGACCTTGCCGAGACCACCGCGACCAACTGCCCGACCGACAAGAACATCACCGACTCCAAGGCTGATACCGACAAGTACGCCGTGATCGGTGAGGTGGGCATTGCCTACGAGCTCTACGAGATCGACAACTCCGCCCTCGACCTCGACGACTACACTGTCGTTCTGAAGGTCGCCATGGGCAACTACGGCTACGCCGATCCTGCTCTTAAGACCACCACTATTAACACCACTGCGACCACTTCCGGTGTTGTCAGCGTCAAGACCGCCGACGTCCTCTCCGACGTCAGCAAGATCAAGTACGCCGACTCCGTCCTGTTCCTGCTCACCAACAGCATCGTTGAGGCCGCCACCAATGAGGCTCTCTACGTCGCTGCCGTGACCGGCACTGTCGGCACTGTCCAGTCCTTCGCTAAGGACGGCGGCAAGTTCACCGTCACCCTGACCGACGGCACTGAGCTGCACGAGTCCAACTTCCACAGCGCTGCCAATGACGATGCTGAGTTCTTCCGCATTGGCCAGACCTTCACCTTCTACCTTGACACTCACGGCGACGTTATCAAGGCTACCCGCGACGGCGCTCGTACCCTCTACGTCTACACCGGCGAGACCCGCAACACTGGCGACTGGAACGCCAGCAGCGCTGATCAGGGCAAGGAGTACCTGTTCCTCAACGTCACCAATGGCGAGCCCATGTGGGCTGACGTCTACCGCACCAACGTGAACGGCTTCCCGTTCGCTCGTATGACTCGCGGCACCTATGTTGACATCAGCACCGGCACCAACGCCGCTGGCCAGCACAGGGCTGAGATCATCACTTCCGCCGACAACACCTACGCCGCTGGCTATGTTGTTGACGACGTTACCACCGTCGTGTCCGGCAATGATGAGTTCTTCGCTCTCAATATGCACGGCGACGACATCTACTACAACGAGGATACCGTGACCTTCCTGGTCGCTACCGGCCGCGGCAGCAACATGAAGGTTAACGAGTACGTCGGCACCGAGGCCTTCAAGGCCGCCATGGGCGTCCCCTCCAACGGCAAGATCGAGCTCGACCACACCGCTCTGACCGTCTCCAAGACCATCACCGGTGATTGGGAAGCCACTGTTGTCTTCGTCCTGCAGGAGAACGTTGCTACCACCAGCCGTTACGTCTTCATTGCTAACGACATCGACCTCTCCGACTGGAGCGAGGTTACTGGCGACGTCAGCAACTACATCATCACCTACAAGAACGCCTACATGAACGGCGAGCAGACCTCCATCAAGCTGAACCTCGACCAGCTCCGCAGGACCTTCGGCCGCAATGGCGAGATCGACCGTGGCTTCTACATCCTCGAGACCAGCTACAACATCAACGGCACTCCGACCTACACCCTGAGCGAGCGCATTGACAACGGCCGTGGCAACTGCTACTACGACAATGCTAAATTCAGTGCCAAGGGCTCTGATGTTAGCACCACCGGTTGGAAGCTGAACGGCCACTCCGTTTCTTCCGACGTCAAGATTGTCGACACCACCAACCCCACCCATGAGGTGACTTCTGTTTACCAGGCTTGGGTCTGGACTCAGAACCACAATAACGGCAATGGCCGCGTTGCTTTCACTGTTGACCCCAACACCGACCTCGTTGACGTGATTTACATGGTCGACGCTGGATGGGATGCTAAGGTCACCATGAGCCTCACTGACGAGCTCTGGAACGCTGGCTGGCGCTTCTATGAGGTCAATGGCAATAAGGTTGACGATGATGCGCAGACCCTGACTTGGAACGACGCTAATGCTGAGAGCCTTGTCGATAGAAACATTAATGTCACCATTTATAATGCCAACCTCGACGGCTTTAGCAATGGTGATGATGCTTACCACATCAATGTCGACATCGATAATGACGATGCCGCTGAGTATGTCGCTGATGGCAAGCTGACGAATGGTTACATCGGATTCCTGGTGGACGTCCACAGCATGGTCCTCGGCGAGAAGGACAACACGTTTGTCTTCGGTGGTCTGAATCTCGGTGATGTGACCGTTACCCTTACGAACACTAAGCATGAAGTGTATGTTGCGAAGAGTGATAGCTTTGAGGACGTCGTCCTTGGCGAGTCCATCAAGGTTGCCATGATTCAGAGCAGTGACCTCCCCTTTGTGCCTGATGAAGATCTCACTGATCCCATCTGGACTGGTAAGTATACCACTGGTGCAATGAGCGATGTTGTGCTTACTGGCGAGCTCAGCGTTGGGGACTGGTATGTGACCGTTGAGGTTACCCCTGTTGAGAACAGTGTAAGCATTTCCAGCGGTACCTGGGTACAGCGTCCCCTTCAGTAACTAATCTCAGCACCTGCACACTCCTATAAATAAACTGTAAAAAGTTTTCCGCCCCGGCCCCAACCCCGCCGGGGCGGTTTTCTGTCCCCTCCCAAGGTAAAATAGCTCCCCTCACCAAGGGGAGCTGTCAGCAAAGCTGACTGAGAGGTCAACCGCCGAAAAAAACCCCACCCTTGACAAATCCCAAGGATGGGGTATAATAGTTATAGAAGAAACGCTGCGACAGACGGTTCGGACTAATGAGTTACTGTCCTATGTTAACGCCGGAGCGTCTATAAGGACCGTCACTTGCCCGAGTGGCGGGTTGACTTTTCTTCCGATTCGTGTATAATGTAATTAAAGAAGCGCTGCGACAGACGGTTTTGGCCAAGGTTGGTTACTGGGTTTGGATTAGTCTAGCGCAGAGCACTAAACCGCTCCAAGAGCCGTTACCCTCCCCGGTGGCGGAACAAAAGACGCTGTGACAAGCGGCCCCGGCTTCAGTTAATGCTCAATGTACGCCGGCGCTTCAGCGCCAAACAATCCAAAGAGCCGTCACTGGGCAGAGTGGCGGCTCTTTAACTTCTCAATGACGATTCTAAATGAGAATCCCCGGAAGTGTATCAGCAGGCTGATAAGCTCCATACCGAACACCTCCTTTCTCAAGGAAGCCGAGCCGCTTTTTGCAATGTCACAGCGTCACCCGTTACCGGGCGGAAATATTATATCATACGTGTAGATTTATGTCAATCGCCGTCGAATGACTTGACAAATCCCAAGGATGGGGTATAATAAACATAGAAGAAACGCTGCGACAAGCGACCTGGCTTTTTATGACGGGTAAAGGGCTACAGTTTCACGTGCCGCAGCACGCAAAAGCGCCCAAGGACCGTCACTTGCCCGAGTGGCGGAACAAAAGACGCCCTGACTGTCGGCGTCTTGGTCTCAGTAAGTAAGAGCTATTTTGTAAACGTAAACGCGTTTACACGCAAGCCGTCACTTTGCCGAGTGGCGGCTTCCGCGTTTCTTGACTGTAATGGTGATTCTGAATTCACCAATATAGAACGTCAAAGTCACGGGTCTCACCTCCCTTCGGAGGTTGTATACCAAGCCGCCGTACCCAATAGGCATCAGTCAGAGCGTCACCCCAATCGGGGCGGGAACATTATATCATACGTGTAGAATTATGTCAAATACTGCGCCGGAGGGGTCAACCGCTTTCTCACAAATCCTCCGTCTTGGCGGCGGGGGAAATTGTTTGTTTTGCACGATTGACTTTCGCGCGCGAAAGAGGTATTATAAGGGCACTTAATTTAATCCCCCTAAAGACAGTGAAGGAAAGAGTAACCCGAAAGGATCGGCACAGTGAGCTCCGGAGAGTGGGAACGGGGCGCGGGATGGTCGGGCGAAGATGGTTCCGGAGTCGCGCACCGAGCGCTTTGGCGTTAGGCTGCGACGGGCCCGCCCGTTATAGCGGCAGGGGTTTGATGGAACTCCGCGAGGCGCGTCGGTGTGAGCCGCGCGCGAATCAGGGTGGTAACACGGTTATTTAATCGTCCCTGGCGCTATGTGCGCCGGGGGCTTTTTTGTTGCGAGGGATGCAAATGTCAATGATTGAATTACAACATCTTACCAAGACCTTCGGCTCCGGCGAGACCGCCGTCCACGCGCTCAACGATGTGTCGCTCAGCATCGAGGAGGGCGAGGTCTTCGGTATCATCGGCCTCTCCGGCGCGGGCAAGAGCACGCTGGTGCGCTGCATCAACCTGCTCGAGACGCCGACCAGCGGCCGCGTCATCGTCGACGGGAAGGATATGACCGCGCTCAAGGGCCGCGAGCTCCGCGACGCCCGGCGGAATATCGGGATGATTTTCCAGGGCTTCGACCTCCTGATGCAGCGCGACGCGCTCGGCAACGTGCGCTTCCCGCTCGAGCTCGCGAAGGTGCCGAAGGCCGAGGCCGATAAACGAGCGCGCGAGCTGCTTGCGACCGTCGGCCTCGAGGGCCGCGAGCACGCCTATCCCGCTCAGCTCTCCGGCGGCATGAAGCAGCGCGTCGCGATTGCCCGCGCCCTCGCCAGCAACCCGAAGGTCC
>DVKN01000156.1 GCA_018716005.1 Candidatus Scatomorpha stercoravium | reverse complement strand
CGCTTTTGCTCCAAACGATGCCGCCGCTGCCGTCCGCTTCAAAGCCCTCGGCGTCGGCGACGAAGCCGGAGCCCAGACGCCTTGCGATGCGCACGGCGAGCTCGCGGCCCATGTCCGTGGACGCGAAGAGCACCGCCGCGGGAGAGCGCTCGCCGATAATGTCCGCCAGCGAGGGAGCGAGGGCGCGGGCGGGCGCGTTTTCCGCGCCGTCCAGTATCAGGACGCGCCCGGCTCCGCAGGCGGCACACTCCTCTGCCTGCGCTCCGTCCGGCGTAAGCGCGCAGGCCGTCCCACCGAGGGGGGCCGCGAGCTCGCGGGCGGGCGCGAGCAGCTCGAGCCCCGAGCCGCCGTTCTCAACGAATACCCATATATCCTTTGCAGCCATTGAGCCCGCCTCCTTTTATATAATGTGTTCGCCGCGAAGAAGGCCGGCGAGCTTCGCCGCCGCGTCTTCGGCGGTCTCTTCCCTTACCATCACGCACTGCTTGTCCCTTACGACGGGGCTCGCGGACAGTATGTGCGTCCGCGACGCCGCGTGTCCGGCCGCGGCCGGCTCCACGCCGATATCCGCGAGGCCCAGCTGGGGGATGACCGCCCTGTTCGCGGCGAGCTTGCGCTTAATGTTGGAATAGCGCACGGGGTACTCGGGCTTTGCGAAGCTGAGCACGCAGGGCAGCGTCAGGCTGTAATTCTCCGCCCCGCCCTTTATCTCACGGCGGGCCCTGAAGCGGCCGCCGGCGCACTCGACGGAGAGGCAGTTCGTCAGCATGGGCATATCCAGCTCCTCGGAGAGGGCGGCGGCCATGCCGCCCGTTTCGCCGTCTATGCTCTGCTTGCCCAGGAAGACGGCGTCTATACCGCCCTCGGTCTCCGCTATATGCCTGAGCGCCGCGGCAATCACCCGGGCCGTCGCGAAGAGGTCCGAGCCCGCGGCCGCGCCGTCGCATACGTGGTACGCCTTGTCCGCCGCGATGGAGAGCCCGTTCTTGAGCACGGCTTTTGCCTGCTCGGGGCCCGCGGTCACGACGATTATATTTACCGAGGGGTCGGCGTCCTTCAGCCTGGCCGCGGCTTCCAGCGCGTACCCGTCGAAGTCGTTCATGGCCTGGGGCACCCCGTCGCGCTCGAGAGCCGTACCGCTCCCGTTGAGCCGCAGCCTCTCCTCCTCGGTGTCCGGCACCTGCTTTATACAAACGGCAATGTTCATTGGCAGCCTCCATTCTCAAGCCGGCGCGGCTGAGCGCGTTCGGCAGATTGTTTATTTATTCTCGATGTTTTTATGTTATATCCATAATACTCTCTTTGCAATAAACATTTTTTTATCTATATTCACCAGTGTTGAGGTTTTTCAAGGGCAGATTGCTGATAATAAAACGACAATTATAAATTCAACTGAAAGTTGTGCTCCTACAACTTTCAGTGTATATGCAAGAAAAGTTTTTTGTGATATTATATTGTCATAGTGCGTCCCGGGCCGGGGTCTCGGGGCAGAATGACGAAGGTAAAGAAAGCGAGGACCCAGACTCTCTCTGTTCGCCCATCTGAATACCACTGGAGGCAAAAGTATGGAGATAAACCAGATTCGCTATTTTCTCGAGGTCTGTAACTGCGGAAGCATATCCAAGGCTGCCGATAAGCTTCACATGTCGCAGCAGGGGCTCAGCATGGCCATACGCCGCCTTGAATCCGAGCTGGGCTGCGATTTGTTCTACCGGAAAACAGGCGGACTGGTGGTGACGGACATAGGCCTTCGCTTCCGCGGCGAGGCCGAGGAGGTCATGCGGCATATCAACCGCATCTACGACTACTGCGCCTCCTACAGCGCCGGGAAAACGCGCATTTGCGTGGCGATAACGAACAGCGTAATCGTCCGCCTCCCGCCAAAGCTCCAGCAGCTCCTGATAAACGGCACGAAGGAATTTGACGTGAAGCTCATCGAGCACTACTCCAGCAACTGCGCGGATATGGTCTGCGACGGCGAGGCTGTCTTCGGTATTATTTACGGCGAGGCCGACGTCGCGAAGCTCGACGTCACCACGCTGGACATGGTAAAGCAGGTCATCATAGTAAACCGTGAGAACCCTCTCGCGGAGAAGGACGAGATTGACCTCGCCGAGCTCGACAACGTGCCGATTGCGTGCCCGGACGAGTACAGCACGCCGCGCATCGAGCTCGCCAGGAAATTCGAGCGGCGAGGGCTGCATCTCAACGTCGCCTACGTCTGCAACCGTCCCAGGCAGGTGATAGACGTGGTGTCCAATAACCCCTGGCTCGCGGCGCGGACGCTGGCGGACGAGCTCACCGAACACGACCTCGAGCGCGTAAAGGTCCTCGAGCTGAAGAACGACTCCTTCCTCATCCCGATACGCCTCATAAGCAAAAAGGGCCGGACATTCACGGTCCAGGAGCGGCTCTTCAAGCACCTTATAATAGACAGCTACAGGAACGACGAGTAAAAAAACGAAGCCTCGGTTCAGCATACTGAACCGAGGCTTCTCATTTCTTTATGCGGCCTTTTCGGCTTCGCGCATGGAGCGGAGAGTTACGCCGTACCCGCGCGCGGGGTCGCTGACCAGGACATGGGTACGCCGTTGATGCCGACATTCTTCTATAATTTAGGAAGCCTTGGGTATAAATCAATGGTTATTTTCCCTTCAGCATCCTTCAAATAG
>DVKN01000016.1 GCA_018716005.1 Candidatus Scatomorpha stercoravium | reverse complement strand
GTCACCCTCCTCAGAATTCAAGCGGCTTGCGCTTCGTGGCGCGGTTCACGAGGGCGCTCAGCAGGAAGGAGAACAGGAAGATGATGACGCCTATGGCCATGGAGTAGCCGTAGAGGCCGGCGTCCTTCTGCCCGTACATATAGGAGAGAGCCACCTCGCTCGCGCCGTTGGGGCCGCCGG
Source organism: Candidatus Scatomorpha stercoravium (assembly GCA_018716005.1). Lineage (GTDB taxonomy): Bacteria > Bacillota > Clostridia > Oscillospirales > Oscillospiraceae > Scatomorpha > Scatomorpha stercoravium. The sequence goes on along the minus strand of DVKN01000016.1, from coordinate 4,923 downwards.
AGGTCATGGCCTTGACGAAGAGGAAGGCCATGTTGATGGTGGAGATGATGAAGAAGGTGAGCGTGGTGCGGATGTTCGTCCAGATAAGGGGTATCGTTATCTTGAAGAACTGCGTGAAGCGGCCCGCGCCGTCTATGGACGAGCTCTCGTAGAGGTCCACGGGCACGGCGGCCATGGAGGCCATGTACATGACCATGTAGTAGCCGACGGCCTGCCATATCATCGCGATGATGAGGCTGAGCATGACGAGGCTCTCGCCCTTCCACAGTATCGGGTTCGTCATGTCGGTGAAGAGGCCGATGATGCTGTTGAGGAGGCCGTTGTCCGGCTTGTAGATGGCGGAGAAGATGCCGGAGATGACGACTACGGAGAGGATGTTCGGGATGTAGAATATGATGCGGAAGAGGTTGCTGCCCCTTATCTTCTCGCGCGTGAGGATGGCGGCGAAGACCAGGGCCAGCGCGAAGGTGATAATCGTGACGACCACGATGAGCAGTATCGTGTTCTGCATCGCGCGGATGAAGTTCGCGTCGGCGAAGAGCGTCTGGAAGTTCCTGAAGCCGACGAAGGTCTCGGTCGGCGAGTACGCGCCCCTCTCGAAGAGGGACATGCGGAAGACGTTGAGCGTCGGCAGCACCATGAATATGAAGAACAGTATGGTGGCCGGCGCCACGCACAGGATGAGGAATCCGGTGCGGCGTTTGTTGCTTTTCACACTATCAGCTCCTCTAATAGCCCTCGCGGGGGAGGGTAAACCCGGTCGGGTAAGCGCGGCGGCGATGAGCAGAGACTGCTCATCGCCGCCTTGTCGTTATGACATTATTATGCGGCGGGAGTCAGCTCGCTCAGGCAAGCAGATTGGCGCGCATCTGGTCGGTAGCGGAGATAATGTTGGCCTTCCACTCATCAATGGTGAGGGCGCCGCCGACGAGGGAGTTGATGGGCTCGAAGAACACGCTGGTGTTGTCGAGGCCGGGGATCGGGCGGTAAGCGGCGAAGGAGCCCATGGCGGCGCCGGCGCCGGAGTCGTAGATGGAGTAGAAGAGCTTGTTGTCGCCCTCGAGCTGATCGGTCATGCCGCGGATCGGCTGCACCGCGCCGCCCTTGGCGAAGATGTCAGCGGCGGTGTCGCTGTAGAGGAAGGCGACGAACTGCTTGGCGGCGTCCTGATTGGCGGCGCCGGCCGGGATCCAGGCCTGCTCCAGGAAGGTGTAGCTGTAGCCCATGCCGCCCTCCTCGAGAGCCGGCAGAGCGGTCATGCCCCACTTGAAGCCCTCGGCGCGCGGGGCCTCGGCCATCTCGCCGACGATCCAGGTGCCGTTGGGCATGAAGATGGCCTCATTGTCGAGGACCAGCTGCTGGTTCATGGTGAAGTCCTGATCGTTGGCCTGGGCCGGGGTCATCGGGTGGGTGTAGTCGGCCAGCTTGTCAAGAATCTCGAAGAGCGCGTCGGCCTCGGGGGTCTCCCAGACGCCTTCCTCGAAGTTGGTGGCGGCGTTGAAGAAGTCGCTGCCGCCGACAACGTTCATGAGGGCGTACAGGAAAGCGTCGAAGTAACCGGCGGTCGGGTAGGTGAAGAGGTAGATGCCCTCCTCAAGGGCCTTGTCGCCGAGCTCCCACATCCCGTCCCAGGTGGTGGGAACCTCCCAGCCCTTCTCCTCGAGCAGGCCGGCGTTGTAGAACAGGCCGCAGGGGGAGTAGAACATGGGGGCGAGATAGGTCTTGCCGTCGTTGTAGGGGTTGGTGGCGGAGGTCTCGGTGAAGCCCTCGATAATCTTGTCGCCAACGGTGACTTCCTCGCCGGGGACGGTCATGGTGAGGACGTCGGAGATGTCGGCGATGAGCTTGTCGTTGATGAACTGCTCGGTCAGGCCGGCTTCACGGCCGGTGGCCAGGTGGATGACGTCGGGGTAGTCGCCGCCCTGCATGGAGGCTCCGATGACCTCCTCGAGGTTGCGCTCGACGGTCAGCTCAACGGCGATGCCGGTCTCGGCGGTGAAGGCGTCGCAGACTTCCTGCCACATGCCGGGATAGGTCTCCTCGTAGGCGCTCTCGAGCGCGGCGACCTTGATGGTGGCGGCGGCGGGCTCCTCGCCGCTGCCGGTGTCTTCGGGGGCAGGGTCGTCGCCGCCGCCGCAGGCGGCCAGGGCGAAGACCATGACCAGCGCCAGAGCAAGCGCCAGAAGTTTCTTCAGATTCATCTTACATTTCCTCCTTACAAAATTGCTTGCAAACTTCGGTGCCAATACGTGGCAGTTCTGGCACCGCTCCTGCATCTAAGTATAAAGGATTCCGGGCGGATAACAAGCCGTTTATTGCTCAACATTTTAGCAATATTGCTACCGGAAGGTTTTTGATGTAAAGTGCCTGATTTGGGTATGTTAAAACTGTGCAGATTGCCCAATACGCGCCCGCGATGTTTTCGTGATTGCGAAATCGCCGCCGGGTATATATAATATTGGTAAGAGAATTCACGGAGGGGAGGCGGGCACGTGACCAACAACTACTACGACGTCAGCTGGGAGGGCGCGGAGGCGCCCGGAGGGGCCTCGGCGCGGCTCCTGAACCTCACCTGGACGCAGTACAGCAGCGAATGGAATTCGGCGAAGCACTCGCACCGGCACGCGGAGCTCTTTTTCATACTCGGCGGCGAGGGCAGCATAGGGCTGAGGCACAGCGCCTTCCCCGTGAGGGCGCGGGAGCTCGTCGTCGTGAACCCGGGCGTGCTCCACTGCGAGATAAGCCAGGCCGTCAGCCCGCTTGAGCTCGTCGTGCTCGGCGTGGACGGGCTCAGCATGGAGACGGACGACCTCGGCTGCGTGCACACGCGCTTCGACGAGGGCTGGGACTCGGTCGTCGCCTGCCTGAGGCTCATGCTGCGCGAGGTGCGCGGCGCGCGCGAGGGCTATCAGCTCGTGTGCCAGCACCTGCTCGAGGTGCTGCTGCTCTATCTCGTGCGCCGAGGCGGGCTCAGCCTCGCGGGGAGCGGGCCGTCCCGCGCCGACAGCCGCGAGTGCGAGCTCGTGCGCCGCTACATAGACGAGCACTTCAAGGAGAACATCACGCTCGACCAGCTCGCCGAGCTCGCGCACATCAACAAGTATTACCTCGTCCACGCCTTCCGCAAGGCCTACGACACCTCGCCCATCAGCTACCAGATAAGCCGCCGCATACAGGAGAGCCGCTTCCTCCTGGAGAGCAGCGACCACTCGCTCTCGCAGATTGCGCGCATACTGGGCTTCTCCTCTCCGAGCTACTTTTCGCAGAGCTTCCGCCGCAGCGAGGGGATGAGCCCGCTCGAATACCGCAAGCGCTGCCGCCGGGACGGCCCCGGGGAGAGGAGCTGAATATGCCGCGCTACCGTCCGCTGCGCCCCGAGCGCCCGCTCGCGGTCAGCGAGATTTACACCGTCCACTATTTCGAATATTCCGGCAGCTACGCCTTTTCGGGCGAGGCGCACGACTTCTGGGAGATACTGTACGTCGACAGGGGCGAGCTGAGCGTCACGGCGGGGGAGAGGAGCGTAGAGCTCAGGCAGGGCGGGCTCATCTTCCACGCGCCGGGCGAATTCCACGCCCTCGCCGCCCGGGGCGTCGCGCCGGACCTCATCGTCGTCAGCTTCAACTGCGCCGGCGGGGAGATGGAGCGCTTCCGCGGCTGCGTCACCGAGGTCGGCGAGGCGGAGCGCGCCCTGCTTGCGCGCATCGTAGGCGAGAGCGCCGCGGCCTTCTCCACGCGCCAGGATGACCCCGCGACCACGGGGCTCGAGCGGCGCGAGGGCGCGCCCTTCGGCTCCGAGCAGCTCGCCGCCGCCGCGCTCGAGGAGCTGCTCGTGCGCATAGCCCGCCGCATGGAGGCCGCGCCCCGGCCCGAGGCGGAGGAGACGCCGCCGGACGACGCCTTCCTGCGCGTCAGGGCCTATCTCGAGCAGCGCGTCGGCGAGAGCCTCACGCTCGAGGACATATGCCGCGCCAACCTCATGGGCCGCAGCCGCCTCCAGCAGCTCTTCCACGAGCACACGGGCGGCGGCGTCATGGAGTACTTCGGCCGGCTCAAAATCAACGCCGCCCGCCGCCTCATTCGCGAGGGGAGGCTCAATTTCACCGAGATTGCCGCGCGCTGCGGCTTCCAGAGCGTGCACTATTTTTCCCGCCGCTTCCGCCAGCTCACGCACATGTCGCCGAGCGAATACGCCCGCAGCGTCCGCATGCTGCTGGAGTTTTCCGGCAGCGCGGACGATAGTGCAAACAATTTATAAAATCGTCTATTTCTTTTCCCGGCCGGGGCGTATACAATACTGCATTGGCCGGGGGTTTCCCGGGAAAAGCCAGCGTATTCAATACTTTGAAAGGGGTATTCAAATATGTCCATTCTCGTTACCGGCGGCGCCGGCTATATCGGCAGCCACACCTGCGTAGAGCTCGTCGAGGCGGGCTATGACATCGTCGTCGCCGACAATCTCAGCAACTCCTGCGAGGAAGCCGTCCACCGCGTCGAGCACATCGTCGGGAAGAAAATCCCCTTCGTAAAGGCCGAGCTCACGAATCCCGACGAGGTCGAGGACCTCTTCGCGAGCTATAAGGACATTGACTCCGTCATCCACTTCGCCGGCCTCAAGGCCGTGGGCGAGAGCGTCGCGAAGCCGCTCGAGTACTACTCCAACAACCTCACCTGCACCCTCGAGGTGCTCAAGGCCATGCGCCGCCACGACGTGAAGAACTTCGTCTTCTCCTCCTCCGCCACCGTCTACGGCGACCCCGAGCGCGTGCCGATAAGCGAGGATTTCCCCACCGGCGGCACCACGAACCCCTACGGCACCACCAAGCTATTCCAGGAGCAGATCCTCATGGACTACTGCAAGGCTGACCCCACGATGAACGTGGCCCTGCTGCGCTACTTCAACCCCATCGGCGCGCATGAGAG
>DVKN01000155.1 GCA_018716005.1 Candidatus Scatomorpha stercoravium | reverse complement strand
CCCATGGGCGGCGGCAAGGGCGGCAGCGACTTCGACCCCAAGGGCAAGAGCGACGCCGAGGTCATGCGCTTCTGCCAGAGCTTCATGAACGAGCTCTATAAGCACGTGGGACAGTTTACGGACATCCCCGCCGGCGACATCGGCGTCGGCGCGCGCGAGGTCGGCTATATGTTCGGCCAGTACAAGCGCCTCACCGGCACCTTCCAGGGCGGCACGATAACCGGCAAGGGCATCCCCTTCGGCGGCTCCCTCGCCCGCACGCAGGCCACCGGCTACGGCCTGTGCTACTTCGCGGAAGAGGCCCTCAAGTGCATGAAGAACGACTCCTTCGCGGGCAAGACCGTCATCGTCTCCGGCAGCGGCAACGTCGCCACCTACGCGGCGGAGAAGTGCATGCAGCTCGGCGGCAAGGTCGTCGCGATGTGCGACTCCAACGGCTATATCTACGATCCCAAGGGCGTCGACCTCAAGAAGATTATGGACATCAAGCAGAAGCGCCGCGCGCGCATCAAGGTCTACGCCGACGAGGTTCCCGGCAGCGAGTACCACGAGGGCTGCCACGGCATCTGGACCGTCAAGTGCGACATAGCCCTGCCCTGCGCCACGCAGAACGAGATGGATCTCGAGGGCGCGAAGGCCCTTATCGCCAACGGCTGCATGGGCGTCTTCGAGGGCGCAAACATGCCGCTGACGCCCGAGGCCATCGCCGCCGTCCAGGGCGCCGGCCTGATGTACAGCCCCGGCAAGGCCTCCAACGCCGGCGGCGTCGCCACCAGCGGCCTCGAGATGACTCAGAACTCCATGCGCCTCGCCTGGAGCTTCGAGGAGGTCGACCAGCGCCTGCAGGGCATCATGAACAACATCTTCCACGCCGCCTACGACGCCAGCGTCGAGGTCGGCAAGCCCGGCGACCTCATGGTCGGCGCGAACGTTGCCGGCTTCCTCAAGGTCGCGAGCGCCATGCTCGCCCAGGGCGTGGTGTAAGCGCCGGCGCACTGACGCACGAAACCGGGAGCACCGGCCCGCGGGCCGGTGCTCCTTCGTCTGCCCCGCACAGAGGGCGGGATTAAATCTATCCAAGGAGAAAACGCAATGAAAATCGTACTGCTTGACGGCCGGATGGAAAACCCGGGCGACCTCAGCTGGGACGCCCTCGCCGCGCTCGGCGAGCTCACCATATATGACCGCACGAGCCTCACGGACGAGGACGAGATAGCCTCGCGCATAGCCGACGCGGACATCCTGCTGACGAACAAGACGCCCGTCAGCGCCTACGCGCTCGAGCGCAATCCCAACGTCAAATACATCAGCGTCCTCGCGACGGGCTACAACATAGTCGACACCGCCGCGGCGCGCTCCCGCGGCATCCCCGTCAGCAACGTCCCCTCCTACGGCACGGCGGCCGTGGCGCAGTTCGCTATAGCCATGCTGCTCGAGATTTGCCACCACGTCGCCCATCACAGCGACACGGTGCACGCCGGGCGCTGGGAGAGCTGCGAGGACTGGTGCTACTGGGACTACCCGCTCATAGAGCTCGACGGCAAGACCATGGGCATCATCGGCTTCGGGCGCATAGGCCGCCGCACCGGCGCGATAGCCAGGGCGCTCGGCATGAACGTGCTCGCCTCCGGCAGCCGTCCCACGCCCGAGGGCCGCGAGATAGCCGAATACGTCGAGCTCGGCGAGCTGCTGCGCCGCTCGGACGTAATCTGCCTCCACTGCCCCCTCACGCCGGCGACCGCGAATATCATCAGCCGCGAGCACATCGCGATGATGAAGGACGGCGTCATTATAATAAACAACGCCCGCGGCGCGCTCATAGACGAGCAGGCCCTCGCCGACGCGCTCAACTCCGGCAAGGTCTACGCCGCGGGGCTCGACGTCGTGACCGTGGAGCCCATACGCGGCGACAACCCCCTGCTGAAGGCGAAGAACTGCCTCATAACGCCGCACATCTCCTGGGCCCCGAAGGAGGCCCGCGAGCGCATAATGACCGCGACCGTGGAGAACGTGAAGGCCTTCCTGGCCGGGAAGCCCATAAACGTCGTAAATTGAGCGAAGCCGCCCGCCTCAGGCATCCCGAGGCGGGCGGCGTTTTTTAACTTGCGGCGGTATCCGCGGCGGCGAGGTCGGTTAAGACGGCGCCGCTCTCCCAGAGCGTGAAGCTCTCCAGTATCTGATTCACGATATAGGCCTTGGCCGCGTCCGTTTCGTCGGCGACTTCGCCGTCCCAGCTGGCGCTTATGAGATAGTGCCGCCCGTCCCCCGCGTCGACTGTGCGGGAGGCGGAGTGCGGCCCGGAGCTCCCGGCGCCGCTCGTATCGACCGTGCCCTCGCGCAGCTCTACCATTATGCTCGAGGAGCCGAGGCCGTCGGCGGAGCTGAAGAGCCAGTTCGGATGCGAGCTCAGGGGGCTCCCGGCGAAGTACCAGAGGCTGCGCGGGACGTACATATACCAGCCGTCGCCGTCATACCTCAGCGCGGGGATGGACTGCGCCCCGCTCTCCTGCGGGCGGATATACGCCGTGTACAGCGGCTGCTCCGTATTGCCCATGCCGTCGGCCCGGGCGCTTACGTAGTTATCCCAGACGAGCTTCGCCCAGGAGCCCTCGTAGAGGGTGAGGCGCTCGTTTGCGTTCGTGTCGCCGCCCTCGGGCAGGAGGCTGCCGTCTGGATAGCGCAGGGCGTAGTAGAGCGTCGTGCCGAAGCTTACGTACTCCCCGTCGCGCCGCATATCGCCGTAGAGCGGCACCTCGTCCGCGGGCACGTCGAGGTCATACCAGCTCTCGACGGTATAGCCCTCTATGACGGCGTCCCCGGCGAGGCCCTCTATCTCGCAGACCTTCGCTATGTCTCGGCGTATGTCCTCGACCTTCGCCGTAGCCGTGCCGCCGTCCGCCGCTGCGTATTCATGCGTCTGCTCCGGGTTCCGGCTGTCCATAAGCGCGAAGAATTCCTCCATGGACCCGAAGGCCCCGCCGGAGTAACTGCCGTCCGCCGCTGCGGGATACGGCGTGTGGCCCGGCGTATTGTCGGAGCCGCCCGGCTCCGCGGGGTTCACCGCGCAGCCGGCTATGACGGCCAGGGCGAGCGCGGCGGAGAGTATTACGGCGTATCTCTTGTGCTTTTTCATCATTGCAACTCCTTTTATCCTCCGCTTCGCGTCCTCGCCGAAGGCCAGCGGTATGCCCACGGCAAGGCGGCCGGACGCCATGTTCAGCAGCGTCTGGGCGTAATCGGCCTTTGCGCCGCCCAGGCGCGCTATCGCGGCCTCGTCGCAGCTCGACTCCATGTCCCGCATCGCGAGCACCCACGCGAGCCACACGAGCGGGTTGAACCAGTGCAGGCTCAGCGCTGTATAGGCGAGCAGCTTGAATATGTGGTCGCCGCGCCTTATATGGCAGCGCTCGTGCGCGAGGACGCACTCCCGCTCGCGCTCCGTCAGCCCCTCGGGCAGGTATATGCGCGGATGGAGCACGCCTAGCGCGAAGGCCGTGCCGAGGCCGGGGGCGGTGAGCGTGCCGTCCGGGCCGCGTTCCGCGCCGCGCAGGCGCAGCGCGAGCCTTATATATCCCGCCGCCGCCCGGGCGACCAGCGCCGCCGCGCCGATGAGCCATATGAGCGCGAGCGCGCCGCCGAGCGTGAGGGCCGCCTCCGCCGCCGGGGCCGCGCCCTGCGCCGGGATGTCCGCCGGCGGCGTGAGGGCGAATATCTCCCCCGCCGGTATCGCGCCGAGCGCCGCGCCGCCCGTTATCACCGCCTCGCGTATGCGCGGCGCGGAGGCGGGCAGGAGCGAGAGCGCGCTCTCCACCGTCACGGGGCAGAGCAGCCGGAAGAGCGCCGCGGCCCAGAGCGCGTAAGAATACTTCCTCGGCGCGCGCTTTAAGAGAAGGCGCGCGAGCAGTATGATGGCAATCACCGCCGAGCCCGTGAGGCTCAGCTCCAGCACGGCGTCGAAGGCCGCGTCTATCCATTCAGGCACGTTTCGCGCCCCCCTTCTCAGGTGTTATCACTTATCCGTAGGCCGTGACGCTCTCGAACATCGCGCGCAGCTCGGCTTCGCGCGCGGGGTTTTCCGCGTCGTCGTGCCAGGCGGCCTCCCAGACCACGCCGCCGCCCGAAGCGGCCTCGTAACTCCCGCGCTCTATCCACGCGGGCTCGCTGACGCCGGAGTTTGCCGGCGTATTCAGGATGTACTGCTGCCTGTAGCTCTCGAACTCCTCCGGCGTGAGCTCGCTTATGCGCAGATAGGCCGTGCCCGCGCCGCTCGCCGTCCAGGTCTCGCTGCCGTCGACATCAATTGCAGCCGTCCAGCCCTCGGGCGCCGCGACGGTATATCCGCCGCTCAGGAAGAAGCGCTCGCCGATTTCCGGCCATACGACGTCGTCGAAGAGGACGTATCCCGTCCAGCCGCCGTGGCCTTTTGTGCGGCCGATTCCGCCGTCCGTCTCGGTAAATTCGGCGAAGAACATACTGTTGAGAAATGAGTCGTAGTCGGCCAGGTACTCCCCGTTCGCGTCCACGAAGCGCCGCCCCTCGCGCAGATAGAGCGGGTATCTGACGTCGTACCTGGTGGACTCGTTGTAGGGCCTGAGCCATTCGGCGCGCACCCAGCCGAAGGTGTCCTCGGGCACGCTGACAATTGCGTGGCGGATGAAGCACCAGATACCGTCCTCCGTGAGGCGTATGGCGTTGACCTCGACGTATTCGTCCTCCATCTGCCTCGCGGACGGCGAAGACGCGTCCGGCGCGGTGCGTATGTTTTCGCTGCCAGTGTTGGCTATGGCCTGCATGAAGACGGGCATATCCACGCCCTCGGCGAATTCCTTATAGACCCCGAAGCTCTCCAGAATTATCCGCGCGGCGTAGCCGTCGCAGCGCACGTCGGGATTCTCGTCCGAGAGGATGGCGTCCGTCCACTGCGCCCTTATTTCATAGCGCCAGCCGGCCCCGGCGTCCACCGTGCGCGTGAGGACGTTATAATCCCCCTCGCGGCTCTCGCTTATCCCATCGGAGGCCTCGCCCGGGACGAGCTCGACCGTGACGCGGGCGTCGCTCTCGGGGTACGAGCTGAGATAGATCCACTGCAACAGCGGAAGGGAGGCGAAGTCCTCCGTCCAGCGGCCAATCGGCAGGTAGATGTAGAAGAGCCCCTGCGCGTCACAGCGCCGCAGCTGATAGAGCGGGAAGTCCTCGCCGGAGGCGGCGGACATTTCCGCCGTGCGGTCAATGACGGCGCGGGGGACGTTCAGGCCCTCCGTCACAACGTACCAGTCGTAGAGCGCCTCGGCAGAGGCATAGGACTCGGCGTATGCGGAGTCCTCGCCGTAGCCTATCGTGTCCAGGAAGCCGGACTCGCCGTACTCGAGGCCGATGTCGCTGAAGAGTATGTCGCAGCTGCCGTCGTCGGGATAGCGCAGGGCGACGATGGTAAAGCGGCTCATGGGCGTCTGCCAGTCGCTGTGCTCCTCGTCCTGCCGCTGCGGCGGCATATCGTTCACCGCGCCCTCGCTCAGCTCGGCGTCAAGGGTGTAATAGATATCCCCGGTCCAGAGCTCGAGCACGCCGTCGGGGTTGAGATCCCGCACCTCGGCCGACTTGAAGATGCTGTCCACGCGGGCGGAGAGCACGTCCGCCGAGCTCAGCGCGCCGCTCGAATCGATATACTGCGCCGTCTCGACGGCGTCCGCGGCGTAGGCCGCGTATTCGCTGACGCCCTCCCAGCCGCCGATGAGGGACGTGCCCTCGCCGCGGCCGTCCGTGAGGGTAAAGCTCTCCTCTATCGCCCGCGCCGCGGCGGGCTCCGTGGCGGTGTATTCGTTCGCGGCGACGGCGGCGTCGCTCCAGGAGACGGTTATCTCATAGTGCCGGTCCCCGTCGGGGATTTCAACGCGGTAGGTCGTCGCGGCGCTTGCGGGCTCCGCCCAGGTGGTGCGCTCGCCATATTCGGAGGGCGCGTCATAGCGGCGGATGCTCACGCTCGAGCCCGTGCCGTAGGCGGAGACAAACTGCCAGTAACCGTCGCCGGAATCATAGAGATGCCAGTAGTTCACGGGCAGATAGACGTACCAGCCCTCGCCGTCGAAGCGCCTGGCCGCGAAATTGCCGAGCGTCTCGTCGCCGCCGTTCAGGAGCTCCGTCCAGTCGACAATGTAGAGCGGACGCTCGTCCTCGAGGCCGTTCTCCTTCACGTACCAGTCCCAGACGTACTGATAATAGCTGTCGTAATACCCCAGCCCCTCGCTGAGCCAGACGTCGCCGAGGGCGTCGTAGCTGCCGTCGGGATAGCGGAGCATTATGGCGAGGCGCTCGCCGTCGAAGCAGAACCAGTCCCCGTCGCGCAGGTTCGCGCCCGCGAGCATGACGGAGTCGGCGTCCGCGTCGAGGCTGTGCCAGCGGCGGTATATCCAGCCCTCGAGCGTGCCGTCGGGGTCGAGGCCCTCTATGGACGCAGCCTCGCCGTCTATATCGGCGCGCGAGGCCGTGACGGCCACGCCGCGCGTCTCGCCGCCCGCGAAGGCGACGGTCGTCTCCGTCATTTCGGCGGCGGCCGCCTCGAGATAGGCCTCGGCCGTGGGGTATTCGCCCGTCTCGCCCTGCCCATCAGGCTCCGTCTCCTCCGCGCCCTTGGGATTTACCGCGCAGCCGGTTATCACGGCGGCGGCCAGGATTACCGCGAGGACGCTCACATACCGGCGGGCGGGCCGGGCCTTGGCCATGGCCTTTATGCGCCGCTTCACGTCGTCGCCGAAGGCCAGCGAGGTCCCGGGGCCGTTCCGGCGGCCCGTGGCGAGGTTCAGGAGCGTCTGGGCGTAATCCGCCCTCGCTCCGCCGCCGAGCCGCCTGAGCGCGGCCTCGTCGCAGCTCGACTCCATGTCCCGCATAGCGAGCACCCACGCGAGCCACACGAGCGGGTTGAACCAGTGCAGGCTCAGCGCTATGTAGGCGAGCAGCTTGTAAATATGGTCGCCGCGCCTTATGTGGCAGCGCTCGTGCGCGAGGACGCACTCCCGCTCGCGCTCCGTGAGCTGCGCGGGCAGGTATATGCGCGGGCGGAGCAGGCCCACGGCGAAGGCGGTCTCTATGTTATTGCAGAGGAAGACGCGCCCGGCGAGCCGCCTCGAATCCCAGAGCCGCACGCGCAAGCTGAGATACTGCACCAGCCCCGCGAGCAGGAAAATCCCGGCGATTGCGAGCCATACGAGCGCCGCGAGCTCCATGGGGTCGGATATGAGCGCGCCGCCCGGCACCGCGGCATGGGCCGACGGGCCCGGCGAAACCGGCGCCGGCGCGGGCGTCGCCTCCGGCGCGGGCGCGGCGCCAAAGTCCACGAGCACCGGCGCGGGGACATAGTCCATCACCGTCACCGGCCCGGCCGGCACGACGGCGCTCGCCGGGGCCTTCGCCACGTTGAAGAGCGAGACGGCCGAGCTCACGGAGAATGGGCACAGCAGCCGGAAGAGCGCCGCGGCCCAGAGCGCGTATGAATACTTCCCCGGCGCGCGCTTTAAGAGGAGGCGCGCGATAATCACGACGCAGATAACCGCCGAACCCGTGAGGCTCATGTTCAGCAGGGCCGGCAGCACGGTGTTCATCAGGCAGTCCACGCGCTCACCCCCTCATTTTGTCTATGAGCGCCTGCAGCTCGTCGAGCTCGGCGCTGCTGAGCTTCTTGCGCCCGGTGAAGGCGGTGACGAAGGCGGGCAGCGAGCCCGCGAAGCTCTCGTCGACGAAGCGCTCGCTGCGCTCGGCGTAGTAGTCCGCGCGCTTCACGAGGGCGCGCACCACGCCGTCCTCGTTCACGAAGAGCCCTCGCTCCGCGAGGCGCTTGAGCACCGTGTAGGTGGTGGACTTCTTCCAGCCCAGCTCCGCCGCCGCGCGCCGCACCAGCTCCGTCGAGCCGACCGGCTCGCTCTCCCATATCATATCCGCGAACCGCGCCTCCATCGCGCCGAGTCCGTTATCAGCCATAACAAGCTCTCCCTTCCCGGTCTACATCCTGTCGACCACCTTCAGTCTACAATATGTCGACCGATTTGTCAAGGGGGTGCGGACAAAAAAGAGAGCCGCGAGGCTCTCTTTTTTTATTACAGCTTGTTGCTTCTTCTCCATATCCGCTGCTCTTCGGCGGCTTTGATCAGGCCGTCGCGGAATTCGGGGGCGGCGAGGCCTATCAGCTTTTCGGCCCGTTCCCAGGTGCTCGCGCCGGCGAGGTTCGCGACGCCGTGCTCGGTGGCGACGTAGAAGGCCTGGCTGCGCGGGCTGGTTATGATGTCGCCGCCGGTGAAATAGGGCGAGATGCGGCTCTTTACCGTGCCGTCCTTGGCCTTGAAGGTGCTGGACATGCAGATGAAGGCCTTGCCGCCCCTGCTCTTGACCGCGCCGGTGAGGAAGTCGACCTGGCCGCCGGTGCCGCTTATCTGGCGCGTGCCGGAGCTCTCGGAGCTCACCTGGCCGTAGAGGTCTATGCCGACGCAGCTGTTGAGCGAGATGAAGTTGTCGAGCTGGGCTATGACGTCTGGGTTATTCACATAGCTTATGGGGTAGGCGGCGACGCCGGGGTTCTCGTTCACCCAGTCGTAGAGGTCCTGGGTGCCCGCGCCGACGCCGAAGACGCACTTGCCGCGGTCGATATTCTTGCGGCGGCCGGTGAGCTTCCCGGCGGCGAAGAGCTTGTAGAAGGCGTCGGTGGCGAACTCGGTGTGCATACCGAGGTCCTTAAGGTCGCTCTCGGCTATCATCATGCCCAGCGCGTCGGGCACGCCGCCTATGCCGAGCTGTATCGTCGCGCCGTCGCAGATGTAGGGTATGACGTTCGCGGCTATCTTCGCGTCCACCTCGCTGGGGGCGCGGCTGGGCAGCTGGATGGCCGGGCCGTGCTCGCCCTCGACGACCATGTCGACCTCGGAGATGTGGACGCTCTCCTCCTGGCCGCCGTAGACGCGGGGCAGGCCCTCGAGCACCTCTATCACGACGACGTCGGCGTTGTCTATGTACGCCCTCGCGTTGCCGGTGGCGATGGAGAGGTTGAAGTAGCCGTGCTTGTCCATGGGCGCGGCGCCGATGAAGGCGACGTCTATGTGCAGGAAATTGTCGTAGTACCAGCGCAGGTTGCGGTACAGCATGGGCTGGTAGTAGCACAGGCCGCGGTCGGCTAGCTTGCGCTCGTAGCCCGTGAGATGCCAGGAGTTATAGGTGAAGTGCTTCTGCTCCGGGTCGGCTTCGACGGCGCGGACGGGGCCGTAGCAGAGCATCCCGCGTATTTTGACGTCCGTGAGCTCCTCGCGCCGCTCGGCTAGGGCGGCGTCGCAGAGGCTGGGGAAGGCGACGCCCGTGCCGTATTCGACCCAGTCCCCGCTCTTTACGAGCGCGGCGGCCTCGGCGGCGGAGCGCAGCTTGCTCTTATATTCGCTCATATAGTCCATGTCTAGCTCCTCCTCGTTATGCGTCCCGCGCTCTCTCATCGCGGGCTTTTTACTATTATCTCACATCGGCCCGGCTTGTGCAAGAGTCGACAAGATTTAAAAAAGCTGTTATAATAAACGCGTTCACTAACGCGTTGACCCGCTGTATTGCCCGAAAGGAGGGCGGAGATGAAAAAACTGTTCAAGCTGCTCTTCTCGCGGCTTTTCTTCGGCGGGATCTTCATCCTGATTCAGATTGCCGTCATGGTGGCGGCGCTCCAGTACTTCAGCGACCGCTACGCCCAGGTGCAGACGGCCTTCATGGTGCTCTCCGTGCTGGCCGTGCTCTACATCGTGAACCAGGACGGGTCCTCGGCCTTCAAGATAGCCTGGATACTGCCCATAGTCTTCCTGCCGCTCTTCGGCATACCGCTCTACTTCCTCTTCGGCAAGAAGCGCATCCCGGAGCGGAAGCGCGAGCGCTACAGCGGCATGGCCCTGCGCTACCGCGCCGCGATGGCCCCGCTGCTCACGGAGCACCCGGCGGAGACGCTGGGCGAGCGCGACGCGGTATTGCAGAGCGCGTATCTGGAGGATTTCGCCGCCTCGCCCGGCTTCACGCAGACGGAGACGAAGTACTATCCCCTCGGCGACGAGCTCTTCCCCGCCATGCTCGAGGCCCTCGAGGGCGCGGAGAGGTACATATTCATGGAGTTCTTCATAATCGAGCCCGGCGTGATGTGGGACTCCATCCTCGACGTGCTCAAGCGCAAGGCCGCCGCGGGCGTGGACGTGCGCCTCATCTACGACGACATGGCCTGCATAATGCGCCTGCCGCGCGACTACCCGCAGGAGATGGCGCGCTTCGGCATACGCTGCTGCACCTTCCACCGCTTCCAGCCCATACCCACCGGCACGCTCAACAACCGCGACCACCGCAAGATATGCTGCGTGGACGGCGTCACGGCCTTCACCGGCGGCGTCAACCTCGCCGACGAGTACATAAACCGCCGCGAGCGCTTCGGGCACTGGCTCGACTGCGGCGTCCGCGTGCGCGGCCGCGCGGCCTACGCCTTCGCGCAGATGTTCCTCGGCATGTGGGACTACATCATGAAGCAGAACGAGGACCCCGCCGACTTCCGGCCCGCGCCGGAGAAGCTCGAGGACATAGCCGACGACGGCTTCGTCCAGCCCTACTGCGACTCCCCCTCCGACGACGAGCCCGTCGGCGAGACGGTGTACATCAACATGGTCTCCCGCGCCAAGGACTACGTCTACATCTGCACGCCCTACCTCGTCGTCGACAACGAGATAATGAACGCCCTCGCGAGCGCCGCCAAGTGCGGCGTGGACGTGCGCATAATCTGCCCGCACATCCCCGACAAGTGGTACGTCCACCTCGTGACGCGCAGCTACTATGCGCCGCTCCTGCGCGCCGGCGTCCGCATTTACGAGTACACGCCCGGCTTCATACACTCGAAGACCTTCGTCTGCGACGACAAATACGCCGTCTGCGGCACGATAAACCTCGACTACCGCAGCCTATTCCTGCACCACGAGTGCGCGGTCTGGATGTACAAGTCCAGCGCCGTCGCGGACATGAAGGACGCCTACCTCGACGCCCTCGAGAAGAGCGGCGAGGTCACCGAGGAGAATTACCGCCGCCCCTGGTACGTCCGCCTCGGCCAGAGCGTCCTCCGCGTCCTAGCCCCCCTCATGTAGGCCGAGTGCCTCGGCTCCCAATGCGTTACGAACGTGGTATATAAACGAAACTCGCCGCTCGGTGACGAACCGGGCGGCGGGTTTTGCGTTATGGGGCAGATTCCATTTCAGCCGGCTAGGAATTCCTCGAGGGCGGCGGCGTATTTTTCGCTGTCCTCCTGCCAGCAGAGGGCGTGGTGGGCGTGCGGGAATTCCACGAGCTTATCGCGGCGACCCCTCGCCTCCCAGACGGCCTCGGCGCTGCCGGGCGGCACGGTGGAGTCCTCCCCGGCGCGCAGGAGCAGTATGGGCAGCCCGCTCCCCGCGGCCGCGCCGGCGCAGCTCATGCGCGCGTAATCCGCCCCGGCGAGCAGGGCCCAGGCGAAATAGCCTATCTGCAAAATCGGGAAGCCCGGCAGATGGAAGCGCGTGCGCAGGTAGTAGGCGAAGACGCCGAGCGAGGAGTTGAAGGGGCAGTCCGCGACGACGCCGCGCACGGACTCGGGATATCCCTCCTCCAGCGCGCAGAGGGCCGAGGCCGCGCCCATGCTGACGCCGTGGACCCACACCCGCCCCGCGCCGAGGACGTATCCGGCGTACTGCGCCCAGGCGACGGCGTCGCGCCGCTCCTTCGCGCCGAAGGTGACGAGCCTCCCGCCGCTCGCGCCGCAGCCGCGCATATCCGCGGCCAGCACCGTATACCCGCGCGCGACGTACCACTGGGCGATCCCGGCGAAGTCGTTCTCGAAGCTGGAGCGGTAGCCGTGGAGCAGCACGACCGCGTCCGCGCCCTCCGCGCCGCGGTAGAGCCTCGCGCGCAGCCGCGCGCCGTCGAAGCTCTCCATGTACACGTCCTCATGCGCCATAGCGCGCAGCTCCGCGACGTCCCGGCGCATGGCCGGGAGGTATTTCGCGAAGCGCGTGTGCGATACGTCGTCCGTCATTATGTCCGGCGCGCGGCGCGGCAGCAGCTGGCGGAGGAGCGCGATGAGCGCGCCGAGGAAGATTATGAGCGCGAGCGCGAGTACTATGGAGAGCGCGATAAGCAGGATTTGCAAGCGTAGACCTCGTTTCAATAAAAATACCGGCGGAGCCTCGGCCCCGCCGGTTACGGTTCAGGGATTTACTTATTCATGAGCTCGCGCAGGGCGTCGCCGAGAATCTTGATGCCCTTCTCGATGGCCTCGTCGGAGCTGTTGGAGTAGTTGATGCGCATGGTGCGGACGTTGCGGTCCTCCTCATAGAAGGGGTCGCCGGGGCAGACGGCCACGCCGCGCTTGGCGGCGTACTCCATGACGTCGACGGCCGCGAGGCCCTCGGGCAGGGTCGCCCAGATGAACATGCCGCCCTCGGGCTTCGTGAAGGTGACGCCCTCGGGGAAGTCCTTGGCCATGCAGTCCATCATCTTATCGGCCTTCTCGCCGTACATCTTCTTTATCTTCTCAATCTGGGCGTCGAGGTCGTTGTCGAGCAGGTACTCGGCGAGGACCATCTGTCCGAAGATGTTGGTGTGCAGGTCCATGGTGGACTTGAAGGCGAGCAGCTTGGCGTAGAGCTCGGGGTTCTTGCAGGCAATCCAGCCTATGCGCATGCCGGGCGCGACTATCTTGGAGAAGGTGCCCATCTCGCAGACCTGCTCGCCGAGCAGCTCGGCGAAGGTCTTGCCGCCCTCGCCGTGGAAGCGCAGCTCGCCGTAGGGGTTGTCCTCGACAACGGGGATGCCGGACTTCTTCAGTATCTCGGCGGCGCGCTCGCGGACGGCCTGGCTGTAGGTGAGGCCGGTGGGGTTCTGGAAGTTGGGGATGACGTAGATGAACTTCGGGTCGTGCTCGGTGAGGGTCTTCTCGAGCTGCTCGCAGTCTATGCCGTCCTCGTTGAGGTCGACGGAGAGGACCTTCGGGTCATAGAGGTGGAAGGTCTGGAGCGCGGCGAGGTAGCTCGGGCGCTCGACGACTATCTCGTCGTCCGGGTCGATAAGGCAGGCGGCGACCATGTCGAGGGCCTGCTGGGAGCCGTTGGTGATGATGATGTTCTCCGGGGCGTAGCTGATGCCCTGGGAGGCGTAGCGGTCGGAGATGAACTTGCGAAGAGGCGCATATCCCTCGGTATTGCTGTACTGAAGGGCACGCACGCCGTCGCGCTCGAGGACCTTGGTCACCGCGGCCTCCATCTCCTTTACGGGGAAGGAATCGGGGTTAGGCAGGCCGCCGGCAAAGGATATAATGGACGGATCACCGGCAGCGGCAAGTATGCGCGCGGTAAAATCCCCCTGAAAGTCGGGCTTGGTCATGCGTTTTGAAATCCTGAGTTTCATATTGCTCCTCCTCTTCTTTACGGCCGGCGCCAGAGCAGGGCGGGCCGCTTTGTATACGTACAATCCCGCGATTGTAGATAGGAGTTATGATATCACTTTTTTGCCCGGATTACAAGCTTTTGACCTGATTCGCAAAAAGTTTTGTTTTAGTGGATAGAAAGTTGATGCCGCCGGAGTATTACTGGTTGCGAAAAGCCGCATATTTAGGTATGATTG
>DVKN01000154.1 GCA_018716005.1 Candidatus Scatomorpha stercoravium | reverse complement strand
CGGAGGGGAGAGGAGGGCCGAGCTTCGGGAGATATGAGACTGCGCCTCGCCCTCTGCGCGGCGCCGCTGCTGGCGGGGATATACTTCGGCTGGACGCTGGCCGCGTCGGCGCGCCGCCGCCGCGAGCTCATAGCGGCGCACATTTCGGCGCTGGAATTCATAAAGGCGGAGATTTCCTCGCGCCTGACGCCGCTGCCGGACTGCGCCGCGCGCCTCGCTGCGGGCGGGCCGCGGCCGCTGCGGGGCTTTTACCTCGCGCTCGCCGCCGCGCTGGACGCGCCCTGCGGGCGGGATTTCGCCTCGATATGGGGCTCGCTGCTGGAAAATATGGAGCTCCCGCCGGACGCGCTCGCCGTCCTCGCGGAGCTGGGCCGGAGCCTGGGCCGCTACGACGCGCAGACCCAGCGCACGGCCATAGAGCGCGCCGGGGCCGGGCTGGAGCGCATACTCGCCTCGCTCCGGGAGCGCGACGCCTCGCTCGACCGCCTGCGCGTCGGCCTCTCCGCGGCGGCTGGGGCGCTCGCGGCGCTGATACTGTACTGAGGAGGGTGGATATGGAGGTTGACCTCGTCTTCAAGGTCGCGGCCGTGGGCATACTCGTCGCCGTGCTGAACATACTGCTTTCCCGCTCCGGCCGGGAGGAGCAGGCGCTCATGGTGACCATCACCGGCCTCGTGATTGTGCTTGTCCTGGTCGTGCGCAAGATAAGCGAGCTCTTTGAGCTCATCGCGGACCTCTTCTCGTTCTGATGGACGCCGCGGTAAAGCTCGCGGCGCTCGCCGTCTGCGCGGCCATGCTGACGCTGCTGGTGAAGAAGTCGAACGCGGAGATAGCCCTCGTCCTCGCGCTCGCCGCCGGAGGGGTCACGCTCGCCTTCACGCTCTCGCTGGCCGCCTCCGTCGCCGAGGCCGCGCGCCGGGCGCGGGAGCTCTCGGGGCTCTCGGCGGCGGTCTATTCGCCGCTCGTCAAGTGTGTGGCCGTCGCCATAGTCTGCTCCCTGGCCGCCGACGCCTGCCGGGACGCGGAGAACCGCCTGCTCGCCTCCTGCGTGGATTTCGCCGGGGCCGTCTGCGCGCTCTTCTGCGCGCTGCCGCTCATATCCGCGCTGCTGGACACCGTGGAGGGCTTCGCATGAGACGCCTCGCGGTATTTATCCTGGCTGCCCTCGCGCTCATGACCCCGGCCCTCGCCGACGGCATAGACGCGGAGCAGTACGAGGCCTTCGGGGCCGCGGAGGTCGAGGAGGCCGTGCCCGATTCGGCCCGGGACGCCCTCGGCGGCGTCACGGTGGAGGACGCCCTCGACGCGGACGGGCTCCTCTCGCGCCTCGCGGACGCCGCCCTCGACGCCCTGCGCGGCGCTGTAGGCTCCGCCGCGGCCTCGGCGCTCAAAATAGTCGCCGTCTGCGCGCTCTGCTCGCTCGCCGCGCCCTTCGCCGCCGGGGAGGCCGCGCGCTATATAACCCTCGCCGGCTGCCTCGCCATAGCCGGGGCGGCCTTCACCGAGGCCGGGGCGCTCATAAGCTCCGGGGCCGAGGCCGTGGAGGAGATGAACGCCTTCTCCCGCGCGCTGCTGCCCTGCCTCACCGCGGCGGCCGCCGCCGGGGGCATGGCCGGCTCCGCCGCGGCGAAATACGCCGCCACGGCCCTCGCGATGGACGTGCTGCTGAGCCTCACGCGGACACTGCTGCTGCCGCTGGCCTACGCGCTCCTCGCCGTGCGCACGGCCGCCGCCGCGACGGGCAGCGCCGCCCTGGACGCCGCCGGGAAGCTCATCAAATGGCTCGCCTTCACGCTCACGGCGCTCGTCGCGAGCGGCTTTACGCTCTACCTGAGCGTGACGGGCGCGGTCGCGGCCTCGGCCGACGCCGCGGCGGCCAGGGCGGTCAAGACGGCCGTATCCGCCGCGCTGCCCGTCGTGGGCGGAATAATATCCGACGCCGCCGGCACCCTCGCCGCGGGGGCGGCGCTGCTGCGCTCGGCCGTGGGCGTGCTGGGCTGCGCCGTCGCGGCGGCCGTATGCCTCGCGCCCTTTATCGCCCTCGGCGCGCGCTATCTCATGTACAAGGCCGCCTCCGTCGCGGCCTCGGCCTTCGCCCCGGGGCCGCTCGCGGGGCTTATCGCGGACATAGGCGCGGTGTTTGCGCTGGTGCTGGGCGTCACGGGCGCGTCGGCGGCGATGCTCTTTGTCGGCATAATATCCTTCGTAAAGGCGGTGGGAATATGACGGAAATACTCTCTGGCTGGGTGCGCGCCATAGCGGGGGCGGCGGTGTTCTGCGCCATGGCCGCCGCGCTCTGCCCCAAGGGCCGCGCGCGGGGCGTGCTGGCCCTGGCCTCGGGCTGCGTGATGCTGCTCGCGCTCGTGAGCCCCATAGCGCGGCTCGACCTCACGGACTTCGCCCGGGCCTCGGCGCGCTGGCGCGAGAGCGCCGCCGCCGTCGCGGACGGGGCCGGGGAGGCGGCCGGGGCCATGGAGCGGCGGGTAATAGAGGCCGAGTGCGCGGCATACATTTCCTCAAGGGCGGACGTCCTCGGCCTCGAGCCCGGCGGGATAAGCGTCGAGGCCCGCTGGAGCGAGGAGGGCTACTGGTACCCCTGGTCCTGCCGCATAGCCGCCGCGGAGAACGCGGCGCTCTCCGACGCGGTCGAGGCCGAGCTCGGCATACCGCTCGAGCGCCAGAGCTGGGAGGGGGAGGCGTGAACATATCCCTCGCCGCCATGAAGAAGGGCCGGGCGGCCCTCGCCGTCCTCGCCGCGGCCTCGGCGCTGCTGCTGCTGATTCCCTCCGGTTCGGACGGGGCAGAGGACGGCTCCGCCAGCGAGGCGGAGAGCCGCCTCGAGAGCGTGCTCGCCGAGGTCGAGGGCGCGGGCCGCGTCCGGGTGCTGTGCTCCGAGGAGGGCGCGGCCGTCGTATGCGAGGGCGCCGCCGACGCCTCCGTGCGCCTCGCGGTCACGCGGGCCGTCGCGGCATACACGGGCCTCGGCAGCAACGAAATAACGGTTTTACCCATGCGGGACGAATAATTTAATGGAGGAGAAGCTATGAAAAACCTGAAACGCAACGCCGTGATAGCCGCGGTGCTGGTATTTGTCTGCGCCGCGGTCTACCTGAACTGGTCGTACAACAACGACCGAGACGCCGAGGGCGTCATGGCCCCGGAGGAGGATAAGACGGAGACGGCGGCCTCGGAGAGCGGCGACTACTTCGCCCGCGCGCGGCTCACGCGCCAGACCTCGCGCGACGAGGCCCTCGACCTCCTCGAGACGGCCGCCGCCGGGGAAGGGGCCTCGCAGGAGACGATAGACGGGGCCATGGACGCCATCGCCGCTATGGCGACCTGGTCGATGCAGGAGACGCAGATTGAGAACCTGCTCCTCGCCAAGGACTTCTCCGACTGCGTCGTATACATCTCCTCCGACGGCGTCACGGCCGCCGTGCCCGCGCCGGTCGAGGGGCTCTCCGCCGCCGCCGTCGCGCAGATAACCGAGACCATCATAGGCGAGACCGGCTGCTCCGCCGAGGACATCCGCGTCATAGAGGTGAAGCCGGGCTCCGAGGCCTCGCCCGCCGCCACGCCCGCCGCGGCCGCCGGATCCGCGAGCCCCGCCCCGAGCGCCTCCGCCGCCCCCTCCGAGAGCTGAGAGAGCGCCCTTCCAACGAAGGGCGCTTTTTTGCGCGCGGATGAGAAAAACATCTTTCCTTTCCCGCCCGGCTGTGGTACAATACTAAATTGCAAATATGCGCATTGCATTACGCCGCAAGGCAATAACGATAAGGAGGTTCCCCTATGGGCGAGAACTACATCACCTGCCAGGGCGAAAAGGGAAGCATAAATATCTCCGAGGACGTGCTCTACTCCATGGTGCGCGCCGCCGTCGGCGAGATCGACGGGGTCGCGGCGCTCTCCAACAACGCCGGGGCCGAGCTCGCCGAGCTGCTGGGCATCAAGAACGCCGGCAAGGGCGTCAAGGTCCAGATAGCCGACGGCAAGATTACGGTTGACATAATCATTATGGTCCGCTACGGCTCCAACGTCGTCGGCGTCGCCAAGCAGGTGCAGGACGCCGTCACCGCCGCGGTGGAGTCCATGACCGGCATGGGCACCCCCGTCGTCAACGTCCACGTCTCCGGCGTGGCCTTCGACAAGTGATGACGAGGACAAGGGCCAGGGAGGCCGCGGTCCGGCTCATTTACGCTCAGGCGGCCTCGGGCCTGGAACCGGAAGCGCTGGTGGAGGAATATTTCGAGCCTGAGCATCTCGCCACCCTCGCTGAGGAGGAGGGGGCCATCGCCGACAAGCCCGGCGAGGCCCAGCTCGCCTATATTAAGCGCCTCGTCTCCCTCGCGGCGGAGCACCGCCTGGAGCTCGACGAGATAGTCCGCAGCCATTCCCACGGCTGGCGGCCGGAGCGCATCACCCGCACGGCCATGGCCGTGCTCCGCTGCGCGCTGACTGAGCTCATCTACCTCGAGGACCCCGACGTCACGCCCGGCGTCGCCATCAACGAGGCTGTGGAGCTCGCGAAGAACTTTGAGGAGCCGGAGACGGTCTCTTTCATAAACGGCGTCCTGGGCGGCTATATGCGCTCGGGCGCGGAGAGCGCGGATGAACCCCGGGCGTGACGCGGTAAGCGTAAGCGAGCTCAACGCCTACATAAAGACGATGGTGGACGCGGACGATTTCCTCGCCTCCGTCGCCGTGCGCGGCGAGCTCTCCAACTACAAGGCCTATCCCTCGGGCCACCACTACTTCACGCTCAAGGACACGGAGAGCTCCATCCGCTGCGTGATGTTCCGCTACGCCGCGGGGAAGCTGCGCTTCAGGCCCGAGAGCGGCATGGCCGTCATAGTCTTCGGGCGCGTGAGCGTATACCCGCGCGACGGGGCCTATCAGCTCTACTGCGAGGCCATCATCCCCGAGGGGAGCGGCGACCTGCAGGCGGCCTACGAGCAGCTCAAGGCGAAGCTAGAGGCCGAGGGCCTCTTCGCCAAGGAGCACAAGAAGCCCATCCCGCGCTATCCGGAGCGGATAGCCATCGTCACCTCGAGCGCGGGCGCGGCCGTCCACGACATCATCCGCGTGCTGCGCCGGCGCTGGCCCGTCGCGAAGCTTATTCTCCTGCCCGTGCGCGTGCAGGGGGCCGAGGCCCCGCCGGAAATCGCCGCCGCGATACGCTACGCGAGCGCGCATAAGATAGCCGACACGCTCATAACCGGGCGCGGAGGCGGCTCGATGGAGGACCTGTGGTGCTTCAACGACGAGCGCGTCGCCCGGGCGATATACGACTGCGAGATACCGGTCATATCCGCCGTGGGGCACGAGCCGGACGTCACCATCGCCGACTTCGTCGCGGACCTGCGCGCCGCCACGCCCTCGAACGCGGCGGAGCTCGCCGCGCCGGACATGGCCGAGCTCATCCAGGCCATAGACACGGCGAACGCGAGGCTCGCCCGGGCGGTGGGCAAGAAGCTCTTGCGCAGCCGCGAGGCCCTCGACGCCCTCGCGCAGCGGCGCGTGATACAGAGCCCGACGGGCTTTATCGCCGAGCGGCGGCTGCGGCTCGACACGCTGCGCGGCCGTCTCGCGGCCTGCGGCGGCTTCGTGGATAAGGAGCGCGGGCGGCTGGACGCCCTCGCCGTGAGGCTCAACGCCGCGGCCGACGCCTCGGCGGCGCGCAGGAAGGGCGCTCTCGCCGCCCTGGCCGCCAAGCTGGACGCCATGAGCCCGCTGAAGGTGCTCTCGCGCGGCTACGCCATCGCGATGGACGAGCAGGGCCGCGCGCTGAAGGACGCGGGCAAGATAAAAACCGGAGCGAGGCTCACCGTCCGCCTGGAGCGCGGTTCGGTGGGCTGCCGAGTGGAGGATACATATGGAGAATGAGACCAAAGCCCCCGCCAAAGGCCGGGCCAAAAAGGAGCCGAGCTTCGAGGAGAAGCTCAAGCGCCTGGGCGACATAGTGCGCGCCCTCGAGGGCGGCGACGCCCCGCTTGCCGATTCGCTCAAGCTCTTCGAGGAGGGCGCGGCCCTGGCCGCCGCCTGTACCGCGGAGCTCGACGCCGCCGAGCAGCGCGTGGTAAAGCTGCGCAGCGGCCCCGACGGCGAGGTGCGCGAGGAGCCCTTCGAGGAGGCGGCGCAATGAACTACGAGGAACGCTGCAGGGCGTATCTCGACCTCATCGAGCCCGCGCTGAAGAGCTGCTTCGGCGTGGAGCGCGGCTACGACTTCGACGGCCTCCTGGACGCCATGGACTACTCCCTCACCGCGGGGGGCAAGCGCATACGCCCCGTGCTGACGCTTGAATTCGCGCGCCTGAACGGCCTCGAGCCCGAGCGCGCCCTGCCCATAGCCTGCGCCGTCGAGATGCTGCACACCTATTCGCTCATTCACGACGACCTGCCCTGCATGG
>DVKN01000153.1 GCA_018716005.1 Candidatus Scatomorpha stercoravium | reverse complement strand
CGTAAAGTATGAAATCCATGGGCGCACCCCTCCAATAGGGCTTATGACGTGCCGGGCGGCGTTATGTTCCCAGTATAGCACAGCCGGCGCAATAAAGCGAGAGGGATATGCTCCCAGGCACATCCCTCCCGTTCGGGCTTTGATTCAGGTCTCGCGCGTATTGTCCCCCGGCGGGTAGAGCGCGAGCACGTTCGCCGGGGCGGTGCCGAGGGCGAAGCGCTCGGTTATGCCCTGCGGGCGGAACTGCTTGGGTATGCGCCACCAGAGGTCCGGCGTATCCGGCTTCTGGCCCTCCCAGCGGAAGCGGATGATGTCCTCGAAGGGCTCCTCTATGGAGCCGACGAGGCGCACGGGGTAGTTATTCTGTTTGCAGCCGGGGCTGAAGTAGTGCGCGCGTATGCCGACGTGGCTTATGTCCCCGCGGACGGGCTTCGCGGTCGTGAGGCGTATGCCCCAGTCGAGGGCTTCGACCTCGTATTCGCCGGTCTTCACCGCGCTGGAAAAGTTCTTGCAGCCGGTCATGGCTGCGCCGGCGACGGTGCCGGGGTCGGCGAAGAGCTGCTTCGTCGGCTTGAGCGTGTGTATGGAGCCCGCCTCCATGAGCGCTATCGTCGAGCAGAGGTCGTAGGCCTCGTCGCGCGAGTGCGTGACGGCGAGCGAGACGCCGCCGTAGCGCTCGAGTATGGCCTTCATCTCCACCAGCAGCTTCTCGCGCAGGTGGCTGTCGAGGGCCGAGAAGGGCTCGTCGAGCATCAGGAGCTTCGGCCGGTTCACAAGTATCCTCGCGAGCGCGACGCGCTGCTGCTGCCCGCCGGAGAGCTGCGCGGGATAATGGTTTTCAAGCCCCGCGAGCTGCATGAGCTCCAGGTATTCGGCGAGAATCCGCTCGCGCGCGGCCCTGTCCTTTTCGTTTTTGAGCCCGCAGAGGATGTTCTGCCTCACGGTCATGTTCGGGAAGAGCGCGTAGTTCTGGAAGAGATAGCCCACGCGCCGCTGCTGCGGCCTGAGATTCACGCGCTTTTCGCTGTCGAAGAGCGTGACGCCGTCGAGCTCTATATGCCCGGAGTCCGGTCTCTCGACGCCCGCGATGCAGCGGAGCGTCATGCTCTTGCCGCAGCCGCTCGGGCCGAGTATGCCCATTATCCCCTCCTCGGCCGTGAAGGACACGTCCAGCAGGAAATCGCCGAGCCGCTTTTTTATGTCAACCACAAGGCTCATCGCCGCGCGCCCCCTCTCTGCTTCTTCTCGAGGAGGTTCACGGTGAGGAGCACGACGGCGGAGATGGCGAGGTTGATGAGCACCCATATCGTGGCGCTGCGGTCGTCGCCCGTGCGCCAGTACTGGTAGACCGAGGTGGATATGGTCGCCGTGCGGCCGGGCGTGTAGCCTATGAGCATACTGGTCGCGCCGTATTCGCCGAGCGCCCGCGCGAAGGCGAGCACCGTCCCGGCGAGGATGCCCTGACGGCAGTAGGGCATACGTATGCGCCAGAAAATGTAGGTGTTGGAGAGCCCCAGCGTCTGGCCGGAATAGGCCAGCGTCTCGTCAAAGCTCTCGAAGCCCCCCCGCGCCGTGCGGTACATGAGCGGGAAGGCCACGACGGCCGCGGTTATCACGCCGCCGTACCAGGTCATGACGAAGCGTATGCCGAAGCTGTCCAGCCACATGCCTATGGGCCGCTGCACGCCGAAGACGAGCAGCAGGAAATAGCCCACGACCGTCGGCGGCAGGACGAGCGGCAATGTCAGCACGACGTCGAGCACGCCCTTTATTACGCGCGGCAGCTTCGCCACATAGTAGGCGAAGAAGATGCCGGCGAAGAACACTATGACGCTGCTTATCGCCGCAATGCGCAGCGAGTTTATGAGCGGGTACCAGTCCAAGCTCCGCTCACCTGCCTTTCAAGCGGCCGGGAGCGCAGGACGCCCCCGGCCCATTTGATTTGAGAATCACTGCACCGGGGCGAAGCCGACGCTCTCGAAGACGGCCATGGCCTCGTCGGTGGAGAGGTAGTCGAGGAAGGCCTGCGCGGCCTCCTGATGCTCGCTCGTCTTGAGCACGGCGGCGGGGTAAATTACCTGGCCGCACATCTCGGCGGTGGCGTAGTCGGCTATCTCAAGGCCCTCGGAGAAGGCGTCCGTGCAGTAGATGACGCCGCAGTCGACGCTGCCCTCCTTAATCTGCGTGGCGACCTCCTTGACGTTGGAGCCGTAGGAGATTAGCTGGCGGTTGGCGAGCTCGGTCTCGTCGAGGCCGTAGTAGGCGAAAATCTTCTGCGTGTACTGGCCCACGGGCACGTCGGAGTTGCCCATGCACATGAAGACGTCCCCCGCCTCGAGCAGCTCGGCGAGCTGGTCGAAGCTCTCTATACCCTTGGGGTTGCCCTCGGGCACGCAGAGGGTGACGCGGTTCTCGAGGAGGTCAATGCGGCTCTCGGCGAGCACAAAGTCGAGGCCCTCGGTGTTGACGCTCTCGTCGGCCTCGATGTCGAGCTGGTCCATCTGCTTCTGGCCCGCGGAGATGAAGATGTCGCAGGGCGCGGCGTTCTGAATCTGCGTCTTGAGCGTGCCGGAGGAGTCGAAGTTGAACACCAGCGTCACGTTCGGCGCGACGGAAGCATACATACCCTGGATCTCGGTCAGCGTCTCCTCCATGCTGGCGGCGGCGAAGACTACGAGCTCCACGGGCTCGGCGGCGGGCTCTTCGGCGGGCTCGGTGGCCCCGGGCGCTTCCGTCTGCGGGGGAGCTTCCGTGCCGCAGGCCGCAAGAACCAGGGCCATGGCCAGCGCAAGGAGCAGAGCCAGGGTCTTCTTCAGGTTTTTCATGTGATTACCTTCCTTCCCTGCTGTTCGCAGGATGTATTTACAACGCGCGGCTTTACGCGCAATTGCCGGTAATGTGATGAAAAGTATTAAGTTGTACCCCGTTTCCGGGCTTATTTCCGCGCGCAGTCGTGCACCGTGTTGCGGAGCATATCGAGCGCGTGCGGCAGGTCGCCGAGGAAGGCGTCCATGCTCTCGCTCACGGCCTTGGGGCTGCCGGGGAGATTTACAATCAGCGTCTTCCCGCGTATCACGGACGCGCCGCGGGAGAACATGGCCCGGCGCGTAAACTGCATACTGTAGGCGCGAATCGCCTCGGCTATGCCGGGGGCCTCGCGCTCGGCAACCTCGCGGGTGGCCTCGGGCGTGACGTCGCGCGGCGTGAAGCCCGTGCCGCCGGTGGTGAGTATGAGGTCGAGCTGGCGCTGGTCGCAGAGCCTTATGAGCTGTGCCTTGAGCGCGCCCTTGCCGTCGGGCAGGAGCAGGGTCTCGACGACCTCGTAGCCGGAGCTCTCGAGCCTCTCCTTTATCGCGGGGCCAGATTTGTCCTCCCTCTCCCCCGCCGCGCCCTTGTCGCTCAGGGTTATGACCGCCGCCTGATAGGGCCGCGGGGCCGTGCGCTCGACGATAACCATCTCGTCGCCGTTCTTTATGACGCCGCCCTCCAGCACGCGGGCGAAGACGCCCTCGCGCGGCATGATGCAGTCGCCGACGGCCTTGTATATGGCGCAGTGGCTGTGGCACTCCTTGCCTATCTGGGTCATCTCCAGCAGCACGCCGCCGCAGCGCAGCAGCGTGCCCACGGGCAGGGCTCGGAAGTCGAAATCGCTCACGACGAGGTTCTCGCCGAAGTCGCCGTAGACCACGTCCGCGCCCTTCGCGCGGAAGGCCTCTATCTTGTCGGCGGAGAGCAGGCTCACCTGGCGGTGCCAATGCCCGGCGTGGGCGTCGTTCTCAATGCCCCAGTCGGGGACAAATTTGCCCATCCCGACGTCGCGCTTCTGTACGCCCTTCTTCTCGCTTATGCATACGGCAAGTACGGTTCCCATATATTTAGCCTCCAATCTGTGACATCAGATGCTTCTCGGTCATAGCGGCCGGGTTCTCGAAACAGTGCTGGCGCGGCTTGTTATGAACAGCGGCGCGTATCGCCTCGCGTATCTCGCCGTCCGTGCGGCCGCCGCGCAGCAGCGCGCGCAGGTCGGCCCCCTCGTCGAAGCAGAGGCAGGGCTTCAGATAGCCCTGGCTCGTGAGGCGCACGCGGTTGCAGCCGGAGCAGAAGCGGTGGCTGACGGCGTCTATGAAGCCTATCGGCGCGGAGAGGCCCGCGCTCTTATAGTAGGCCGCGGGGCCGAAGCCGAGCTTCACGTCCTCCGGATGCAGGTCGGGCCAGCGGCGGCGCAGCGCGGCGAGGGCCTCGTCGGGGTCGTAGCCCGTGAGATAGCGCCCCTCGCCCACGGGCATGAGCTCTATGAAGCGCACGGGCACGCCCGCCGCGGCGTATTCCGCGAGGGCGCAGATGTCCGGCGCGGTCTCGCGCAGCAGCACGGCGTTAATCTTTACGGGCACGCCGAGGGAGAGCATGAGCGCCACGGCCTCGTCCACGCGCGCGGCGACGTCCCTCGCGCCGGTGATGGCCTCGAGCCGCTCGGGCCGCGTCGTGTCCAGGCTGATGTTGACGCCGTCCAGCCCGGCCTCGGCCAGGGCCGGGCCGTATTTCGTGAGCAGGAGGCCGTTCGTCGTCATCGTGACCTTCTCGACGCCGGGGACGCGCTTTAGCGCGCGCACGAAGTCCGCCGCGCCCTCCCTGACGAGCGGCTCGCCGCCCGTTACGCGGAAGTGCCGGAAGCCGAGCGCGGCGAAGATACCGGCGAGGCGCAGGAATTCCTCATAGCTGAGCACGTCCTCGTGCGCGACCTTCCCGCAGCCGTCCGGCATACAGTATTTGCACCGCAGATTGCACCTGTCGGTTATCGAAATGCGCAGATAGTCTATGTTGCGCCCGTATTTATCCAGCATTGCGTATCACCCGAAGTAGAAGTCTCCGCTCTTGCCGCCGTGCTTCTCGACGAGGTGGATGTCCCCTATCGTCATGCGCTTGTCGACGGCCTTGCACATATCGTAGACGGTGAGCAGCGCGACGGAGACGCCCGTCAGGGCCTCCATCTCGACGCCGGTCTTGCCCTCGCATTTTACCGTACACTCGGCCCGCACCTCGCGTGTCTCGGGCAGGAGCTCGAGGTTCAGCTTCACGCTGGTGAGCAGCAGCGTGTGGCAGAGGGGGATGAGCTCGGCGTTCTTCTTCGCGGCCATTATCCCGGCTATCTGCGCGACGCCCAGGACGTCGCCCTTCTTCATGCGCCCGGCCTCCACGAGGGCGAAGCACTCGTCGGAGAGGCGTATTCTGCCCTCGGCGACGGCTGTGCGCCGCGTCGCGTCCTTCGCGCCGACGTCGACCATGCGGGCGTTGCCCTCGGCGTCTATATGCGTGAAGCCCATCACTGCCACCTGCCGAAGCCGCAGTTGGGGAAGTGGCAGACCTTGCAGTTGAGGCAGAGGCCGCCGTTGCCGAGGGAGGCGAGCATATCCGCCGTCACCGGCTCGTCCGCGAGCAGGAAGGGCAGCACTATGTCAAATATGGTGCGCTTGGCGTACATCACGCAGCCCGGGAGGCCCACGACAGGGCGCTTATCGGGCATATAGCTCAGGAGGAACATCGCCCCGGGCAGCACGGGCGCGCCGTAGGAGACGATATCCGCGCCGGTGTTCTTTATGGCGAGCGGGGTTTTGTCGTCGGGGTCGACGCTCATGCCGCCGGTGCAGAGCACCATCTCGCAGCCCGCGTCCAGCAGCTTGTTGATGCAGCCGGTGATACGCTCGTGGTCGTCGTTTGAAACCTC
>DVKN01000152.1 GCA_018716005.1 Candidatus Scatomorpha stercoravium | reverse complement strand
ATGGCCATGCCGTTGACCTTCTGGTCGACGCCTATCTCGTCGATGACCGAGAACTGCACGCCCTTCATGCTGACGTTGACGAGGGCGAGGGCGAACATGAGAATCATGACGGGGATGAGCGCGCTCGGGCTCGCGGGCATGAGGATGAAGACTATCATGAGGGCTATCACGACGACAAAGCCGAAGACGAGGAACTTGAGGCGGCCTATCTTGTCGCATATCACGCCGGCGACGGGCGCGCCGACAAAGCGGGTGCCGTAGTTCTTGAGCGTGGCGAGGGCGCCGGAGAAGGTGACGCTGATGCCGAGCACGGCGGTGAAGTAGGGCGTGAGGTAGCTGCTGCCGACGTAGAAGCCGTAGATGCCGAAGACGACGAGGCAGAAGAGCCAGACGCGCGGCATTTTGAGGACGGCGAATATCTCCTTCGTGCTGGCCTTCTCCTTGGGGGCGTTCTGGGCGGCCTTGTCCGCGGCGAGGGCCTCGATATCGGACTTGTAGAGGAAGGCGACGAGCAGCGTGGAGATGACGGAACAGACGGCGTAGAAAATCACGACGGCCTTGAGCGCGCCGACGTCGTCGCCGACCACGAGGCCGAAGGCCCAGAGCGCGCCGAAGTTCATAATCATGCTGCCGACGCCGTTGAAGCTCTCAAACCAGCCGTAGAGCTTGCCCTGGTCCTCGGGCTTGCCCGCGAGGCTGACGGCCTTGAAGCAGGGGGACCAGAATATGAGGACGCTGGTGATGCCGAGGCCGAAGTAGATGACGAGGGTCATCACGTAGTTGTCGATGAAGAGCAGGTAGAGGAAGCTGAGTATGGAGTGGCCTATGCCGGAAATGACGAGCAGCTTCTTCGGGTCGTATTTGTCGGCAAAGTAGCCGCTGGGGATGGTGGCTATGATGCTCGCGACGATGTAGATGCTGAGGGTGAAGCCTATCTGCGTGTTGTTGAAGCCGCTGGCGGCGGCGACCGCGTCATAGAAGATGTACTTGATGTACGGCAGCAGGAACATGGACGAATAGAGGAAGCCGCACGCCAGGATGCCGATAATCTTTTTTGCGTTGCCCATTTTACCCATTTGGAGTCCCCTCTTTCTTGATAGTTTTTATTACAGGATAGCGCCCTTCTCCCTCAGGCGCGCTATCTCTTCGCCGCTGTAGCCGAGCGAGGCGAAGACGGCGTCGGTGTCCTTGCCTATCTCTCCGGTAGGCTCGTAGGGCCGGCGGGTGTACTCGCTGAAATGCACGGGCGGACAGGGCATCATGACCTTGAGCCCGTCGGCGAACTCCAGCTCCTCGACATAGTGGTTCTCTATGGCCTGGCTGTCGCGGCTGACGTCGCAGGTGCTCTGCATGACCTCGCAGGAGACGCTGTTGGCGCTCAGGAGCTCGCGCCACTCGGCGCTGGTGCGCGTGAGGAAAATCTCGTTGCAGCGCTTGACGGCCTCGACTATGACGCCGCTCTCCGCGAGCGTGGCGATGTCGTCGTAGCGCGGGTCTTCGAGGATGTCCTCCATGCCCAGGAGCTTCGCGAGCTTGGCCTTGTCCTTCTTGTACTCGTTGACGTAGACGCCTATCCACTTGCCGTCGGCGCACTTGTAGGTGGTGTCGAAGGGGTCGGCGGGGCGGAAGGGGTCGGGGTTTAAGTGACGGCGCTCGAACTGGGTCTCGACGACGCCGACGGAGTTGCACCAGATGCCGCTCGCGAAGAGCGAGGTCTCGACCTTGGTGCCGCTGCCGGTCTTCTCCCGGCCGAGGAGGGCCATGAGTATGCCCGAGAGCAGGACGGAGCTGGTGGCCATGTCGCCGAAGGCGTAGGTCGGCACGAAGGGGAAGGAGCCCTCGACCTGCCAGTCGGCCATGGGGCCGGAGCGCAGCCAGAAGCCGGTGGAGTCGAAGCCCGGGTTGGAGGCCACGGGGCCCTTCGGGCCGAAGCCGGAGAAGTGCGCGTAGATGAGCTGCGGGAAGCTCTCGCGGAGCGTGTCGTAGTCCAGCCCGCTGCGGCGCAGGGAGGCCTCGCGCACGTTGGTTATGAAGACGTCGGCCTCGCCTATGAGCTTCAGGAGGGCGGCCTTGCCCTCGGGGTCCTTGAAGTTTATGGACGTGAGGCGCTTATTGCTGTTGTGGACGGTGAAGAGCGGGTTCTTGTAGTCCTCGTAGGGGGTGAGCTCGGTCTTGCCCGCGCGGCGCATCTCGTCGCCGTAGAGCGTCTCGACCTTCACGACCTCCGCGCCGTAGGCGCAGAGCATCCGGCTGGTGGTGGGCGCGGCGACGACGGTGGCGAGCTCCACGACCCTCACGCCCGCGAGGGGCATATTCATGTTTTTCTCCATAGTCTTTTTCTCCATGCAGGTTTGTCCGGGCCGGCGCGGGGCCGGCCGGACTTGCTCTCGCGCCCTGCCCGGGCGCCGGGACGGAAAGAAGAGGGTGGAAGAGAAGGAACGTTATCTCTTGACTTCGTTGCGGACGACGCTGACCTTGTCGTAGTTCCCGAGGAAGTAGTTTATGCCGTTCTCCATCGAGAGCTTGCTGACGAGGTAGTCGGAGGTGTCCGAATAATAGCCGCAGTGGGGCATGATGAGGACGTTGTCGCGGCCCAGGAGCCTGCACTCGGAGAGGTCAGGGTTCTCGCTCTCGAGCATGTCTATGCCGGCGCCGCGGACGAGGCCGTTATCCAGCGCCCAGACGAGGTCCTCCTCGCAAATCATGGGGCCGCGGCCCTCGTTGATTATCCAGGGCTTCTTCTTCATCTTGGAGAACGTCTCCTTATTGAACATATGGTAGTTCTCCTTGGTGAGGTTCATGTGGATGCTGACGACGTCGCTCTCGGCGAGCAGGGTGTCGAGGTCGACGAGCTTGACGCCGATGTTCTCGGCGATCTCGGGCGGCAGGAAGGGGTCGTAGGCGATAACGTGCATGTCGAAGCCCTTGGCCTTGCGCGCGACGCTCTGGCCTATGCGGCCGAGGCCGACGATGCCCATGGTCTGGCCCTCGATGCGCTGGAGGTGCTCGGCGGCCATGTAGTTCCACTCGCGCTTGACCTGGACGCTGCGGTCGTAGATGCGTATCGCGCGCTGGAGGCAGAGCATCATGGCGAAGGCGTTCTCGGCCGTCTCCTGGGTGCAGTAGTCGAGGATGGAGCAGACGGCGATGCCCTTCTCGGTGGCGTAGTCCATGTCGACCTCGTTGTAGCCGGTGGACTGGAAGGATATGACCTTGCACTTCCTGAGCGCGTCTATCTCCTTCTTTCCGAAGTAGACGTAGCTGTTTACGATGACGTCGGCGTCGGCGATAATCTCGTAGAATTCGGAGTTGTCGGCGGCGTGCTCGTCATAGACGGCGACGGCGAGCTCAGCGCCCTCGGGGACGCAGCTGCGCTCGATGCTCATATCCCTGTCTACGCTGAAGGGGACCTCGGTAAGTACGATTTTCATGTGTTTCCTCTCCTTTTTTGATTATTGGCCGTCAGCGCCGCCGTCCCGGCGTACGCTGCAAAATACTTCCGCTTTCTCTATGTCGTCGGGCGTGGGCTTGGTGAGGAGCGCCACGGCGAAGAATACGACGCCGGAGGATATGAGCCCGGGCCAGAGGGCGTCTATCTCGAATATGGGGCCCCAGCCCAGGCCGTCGCCCAGCAGCCAGACGAAGACCGCCGCGAGCGAGACGCACATGCTCACGAAGCTCGCCCTCTTGGTCGCGCGCTTCCAGAACATCCCGAAGACCGTCGGGAAGAAGAGCGAGGCCGCCTGGAAGGTGAGCGCGAGGAGCAGCAGGTCGACGATGTCGTACTTCCACCAGGCGAGGGCCGCGCCGACGACGCCGACGGCGAGGGAGCTCACGATGCCCATCATGCTGACCTTGCGGTCGCTGGCCCTGGGGTTTATCCTGTCGCGGTAGATGTCCACGCTGATATTGGCGGCGCAGGAATTTATACATACGACGCCGGTGGACATGATGGCCGCGAAGACGCCCACGAGGACGAGGCCCGATATGCCGGCCGGGAAGTAGTTGACGACGATGGCGGCGTAGGCGCTGCCGCCGTCGGCCATGTCGGGCATGAGCACCTTGGCGGCGAGGCCCATATAGGTCGCGCCTATGGCGATGCAGAGCACGCCGAGGGCGGCCCAGAGCGTGCCGCGGCGGGCGACCTTCGTGTTCTTTGCGGCGAAGGAGCGCGTGTACGAGTCCATGCTCGTGAAGAACGAGAATATGGAGCTGATGGCGAGGGCGATGATGGTCGGCCAGCCGTAGCGGCCGAGGTCGAACCATTCTGCGGGCAGGGTCATGACCTCGCCGAAGCCGCCCATGGCCTTCGCCGAGAGCGGGATGCCCAGCACGACGGTGCCGAGGACGATGAGTATGAACTGTATCCAGGTGGTGTAGGTGATGGCGAGCAGGCCGCCGATGGCGGAGTAGGCGATGGTGATGACCGTGCTCACCACGAAGCAGGTCCAGCTGTCCCAGCCGGTGATGGTCGTGAGCATGGTGCCCATGGCCACGAGCTGGCTCGAGAGGAAGCCGACGTTCGCGAGGAAGCAGCTCACCACGACGACGGCGCCGGATTTCTTGTCGTACCGGCTCGTTATGAGGCCGGGGTAGGTGATATCGTGCAGCTTGTCGCCGAGGCGCTTAACAAGCTGGGTAAATGTCAGGCCGAATATTACGCAGCCGCACGCCAGGAACGTGACGTACCAGCCGCCGGATATGCCGACGTCGAAGGCGTCGGTGGCGGTTCCGATTATGGACGCGCCGCCTATCCAGGACGAGAGCCACATCGAGGCCAGCGAGAAGGTCCCGAGCGTCTTGCCGGCGACGAAGTAGTCCTCTGTGGTCTTGTTCTTCCTCCAGGCCACGATGCCCAGGATGAACATGACGGAGAAGTATACAACTATGATGACTATGTCCACAGTTTTAAGCATTTACCACCCCTCCTTTGCTCTGGTTTCTCTTATTTCTCTCCCAAAAGCCATATTTTCCTCCCCCGCCCTCTCTCCATGGGCGGCGGGACGGACTGCCCTGGCCGGCCGGGAGGCTTCCCTCCGGCGGCCGGCCGGGACGCGCCGCGCTCAGCCGAGCTGTTCGGCGGCGAGGGCCGCGCCGCGCTTGAAGCAGGCGGCGTTGGCGGGGTATTTCTTGCCCTTTTTCTTATAGAAGTAGTAGTCGACGGCCTCGCACATCTCCCCGGCGTCGAAGTCGGCGGAGGCGGCGGCGAGAGCGCCGAGCATAACGAGGTTCACGCCGTGGGTGTTGCCCTCCTCGGCGGCGATGTCGTTGGCGGGGACCTTCACGACGGTGACGTCCTCGCGGTATTTGCGCTCGGGCTCGACGAGGGAGCTGTTCACGAGCAGCAGCCCGCCGGGGCGGAGGGTGTGCTCAAACTTGTCGATGGCGGCGTTATTGAGCGTGAAGAGTATGTCCACCTCGCCGTCGGCGCAGTAGGGGCTCGCTATCTCCTCGGAGCTAATCTTTACGTTGCAGTTGGCGGTGCCGCCGCGCATCTCGGAGCCGTAGGACGGATACCAGGTGACGTACTTGCCGGCCTCCATGGCGGCGTCGGCCAGGATAAGGCCCGCGGTCAGGACGCCCTGCCCGCCGAAGCCGGAACAGATAATCTCGGTCATGCCTTTTCTCCTCCCTTATCGATGAATTCGCCGAGCTCGTAGAACTTCTCCTGATGCTCCTTCATGTACTCGAGGGCCTTGTAGGCCTTGTCGTCGGCGAAGCCCCAGTTAGTGGGACAGGGGCTGAGTATCTCCACGAGGCAGAAGCCCTCGCCGCGCATCTGCTTCTCGAGCGCCTTCTTTATCATCTTCTGGCTCTTTATGACGTTCGCGGGGCTGGACACGCTGCCGCGGGCGAGATAGGCGATGTCAAACTTGCCGAGGGTCTTCACGACGTCGAAGGGGTTGCCGTTCACCTTCGGGTCGCGGCCGTGCGGGGACGAGGTCGTGACCTGGCCGGGCAGGCTCTCGGGGCTCATCTGGCCGCCGGTCATGCCGAAGACGCAGTTGTTGGTGACGAGGGCGAGGATGTTCTCATTCCTCAGCGCGCAGTGTATCGTGCTCTCTATGCCTATGCTGTAGGCGGAGCCGTCGCCGGGGTTCGCGACGACAATCTGGTCGGGGCGGGCCCTCTTGGCTCCGGCGGCGGTGATAATCGGGCGGCCGTGGGCGGCGCCGATGTCGTTCCACTCGACCACGCTGACGGCGAGCTGCCCGCAGGCGACGTCGGTGACGAGGATTATGTCCTCCTGTATGCCCAGCTCGTCGACGGCCTCGGCCAGCATGCGCATGATTATGCCGTGGCCGCAGCCGGGGCACCAGCCGCTCTTATTCTCTCTGTTGATAGTCGACGGTACGGTCAGTTTCATGGCTCTCCCTCCCCTTTCAATACTTCTTCAGCATCTCGCGCACCCGCTCGAGGATGACGCGGGAGTCCGGGACGTTCGCGAACTCGCCGTAGCTCTCCACGGGCCGGCGGTTCCCGGTCGCGAGGATAACGTCGTCCACCATCTGGCCGAGTATGCTCATCTCGACGACGAGGAAGGCTTTTACCTGTTCGCCCAGGGCGTCGAAGGCCTTCTTCGGATAGGGCCAGAGGGTGATGGGACGGATGAGGCCGAGCTTTATGCCCTCGCGGCGGGCGAGCTTCACGGCCTCCTTGGCGACGCGGGAGGAGATGCCGTAGGCGACGAGGACTATCTCCGCGTCCTCGGTCCGGACGCTCTCCCAGCGCTGCTCCTCGGCCTCAATCTTAGCGTACTTGTCGCGCAGGTAGGTCATGTAGGCGTCCGCGCCGATGGAGTAGTAGACGTTCGCTATCTCGCGCCTCGCCTCGCCCTTCTTGCGGCCGCGTATGACCCAGTCGTACTTGTCTATGTCGTGCTCGCGCATCTCGGGGAGCTCGACGGGCTCGACCATCTGGCCTATCGCGGCGTCGGAGCCGACGATGACGGGGTGGCGGTACTTCTCGGCGAGGTCGAAGGCCATGTACGCGAGGTCGGCGTTCTCCTGCACGCTCGCGGGGGCGAGGACTATCGTCCTGTAGTCGCCGTGGCCGCCGCCGCGGGTGAGCTGCCAGTAGTCGCCCTGGCCCTGGAAGATGTCGCCGAGGCCGGAGCCTATGCGCATGACGTCTGCGATGACCGCGGGGATGTCGTTGCCGCAGAGGTAGCTGATGCCCTCCTGCTTGAGCGAGAAGCCGGGGCCGGCGGAGGTCGTGAGCGCCCTCGCGCCGCAGCTGGCCGCGCCGAAGAGCATATTGACGCCCGCTATCTCGCTCTCGGTCTGGATGAACTGTCCGCCCACCTCGGCCATGCGCCAGGACATATACTCGAGTATCTCCGTCTGCGGGGTTATCGGGTAGCCGCTGAAGAAACGGCAGCCGGCCCTTATGGCGGCTTCCGCGAAGGCCTCGTTGCCCTTCATCAAAACCTTAGCCATTACTTTCCCTCCTCAATCCGTAATCTCAAAAACGTAGTCGGGGCACATCCGGTAGCACGAGCCGCAGCCGATGCATTTCTCCTCGTCGACGGCGATAATCCTGTAGCCCTTCTCGTTTATCCGCCCCGAATCGTACAGGGCCTTCTTGGGGCAGACGCTGACGCAGAGGAAGCAGCCTTTACATTTCTGGGTGTTCATCTTGATCTTTCCCATTGCTCTCTCATACCTCCCGTGTTGTAATGCCGCGGTGCGGGGGATGCCGCACTGTGCTTGTTAATTTCAGAACAGCGTTCTCATATATAGAACTTTAAAAAGCAGGCTCTCAATACCTGCGCCATGTGCGAGTGTCATGCGGGGCAGCGTTCTATACTCAAGAACAACGTTCTATATCTAGAATACAAGAACAAGACGGATATGTCAAGCCAAAAATACCGTCCCGAATTTGTGCAACATTTATAGCTCTCTTTGCAGTTCGTAGACATGGCGCTTCAGTTTCTCCGCGAGCTCGGGGATGCGCTCGCTCGTGAAGCGCGGCGAGGGGCCGGAGACGCTCATCGCCCCGACGACGCCGCCGGCGGAGAGGATGGGCACGGCGACACAGCTGATGCCTATCTCGGCCTCCATATTGTCGGTGGCGTAGCCCCGTCGGCGGACCTCGGCGAGGGCGCGGCGGAGCTCGTCCGGGTCGGTTATCGTGTACTCGGTCTGGGCGGGCAGGGGCTCCGCGAGCACCTCCTCGATGTAGCTCTCGGACATGAAGGCGAGCATGGCCTTGCCGGAGCTGGTGCAGTTCATGTTCTCGATGATATTCTGCACGCTGCCCACGAGGTGGGGGACGCCGGTCGTGGGGAAGGCGGTGTCCAGATAATAGACCTTGTGGTTCTGGAAGGGGACGGTGAGGTAGACTATCTCGCCCGTCTCGTCGCTCAGGGCCTGCATATGCGGGCTCGCGAGGGCGTGGAAGCTGTAGCGGTTGCCTATGGCGCGGCCGAGGCGCAGCACGCCTATGCCGAGGTAGTACTTGCCGCTGACGGGGTCCTGGTCCAGGTATTCGAGAGCCGTGAGCGTGCTGAGGATGGAGTGGACGTTGCTCTTGTATAAGCCCAGGCGCTCGCTAATCTCCGTGACGCCGAGGGGCTGCTTCGTGAGGAAGCAGTTGAGCACGTCCACCGTCTTCTTTATGCTTTTTACCTTAATTTCAGCGTTCTCTGCCATATTAACTTGTCCTCGATTCCATAATTTATATCATTTGTACTTCACTCTGGGGCGGTAGAACTGGAATATGACGGCGTCGGCGCGCTCCTCGGTCTTCCACTCGAGGCTCGTCCAGGCGACGCGCATTGCGCCGAGGGCGGCGGCGAGCTTCACGGTGAGGGGGCGGCGGCCTATTTCGTAGGCTATGAAGTGCGGGCGGGTAAGCACGTTCGTGAGGCAGCGGCTGAGGATGAAGGCCGAGACCGGCGAGCAGCTCTTCCTGAGCGAGGCGTAGCGGGTGGAGAGCTGGCCGCGCACGACCTCGGGGGCGTGCAGCCGGAACCAGAAGACTATCTTCGGGTCGAAGCTCTCGACGCACCAGGGGCCGGGATAGCCCCGCATGGCCTCGTACACCTTGCGGCAGAGCTCCTTATTGCGCCCGCCGCGCTTGAGCTCCACTATGAGCGGGGAGCCGCCGCAGGCCTCGAGGGCCTCGGCGAGGGTGGGTATGGCGTAATCCGTGCCGGCGAGGCGCAGAGCCTTGAGCTCGGCGAGGGTCATGTCCTCCACCCTGCCCGGGACGCCGCACATCCGCTCCGTGTCGTCGTCGTGGAAGACCGCGAGCCCGCCGTCGGCGGTAATATGGACGTCGAGCTCCACGCCGTAGCCTATGCGGTGCGCGTGCTCGAAGGCGGGGACGGAGTTCTCCGGCGTGGACTTATCTATCCTGTGCAGGCCGCGGTGGGCGTAGTTGCGGCCCATGAACGGCGCGCGGCGCGCCCGGTCTATCCTGCCCGGGGCGCAGAGGAAGGCCGCCGCGGCGGCTGTGGCGGCTATGGCGCCCGCGGAGACGAGCCCGGCGCGGGCGAGACGATTTATGCTCATGGCTTTACGCCTCCTTTTGTTCGTTACAGCCCTATTTTACATCGAAAAGGGCCCCTTCGTCAATCCGATTCTCATCTCTTGCAGATTTGGGTTGAATTAAGGGCGGAAATGGTATAAACTCTTATGAGCACCCAAAGAGAGAGGGGACCTCATGAAGCTAAACTACAGGAAGACAATTTTCGTCGGCTTCGCCTTTTTCCTGATATCCGCCTTCTGGCAGGCCTACGACACCATCATCCCTAAGATACTGACGGACAAGTTCGGCATGAGCCAGAGCCTGTCGGGCGTCATAATGGCGGCGGACAACGTGCTCGCGCTCTTCATGCTCCCGCTCTTCGGGACGCTCTCGGACAAGTGCCGGAGTCGCCGCGGCCGGCGCACGCCCTTCATCATGGCCGGCACAATCTGCGCGGCGGCGCTCTTCGTCGTGCTCAGCTTCGCGGACGATATGCAGCTCGCTGCGCTCTCGCCTGTGGCGGTAGACAATCCCACGGCGCAGGAGACGCTCTGGGACGCGGGCCTCACCGCCTCGACCCCGGACGGCGAAGAATTCATTGTCCAGGAGGAGTTCACGCGCGAGGAGTTCGCGGCCATCTCCATGGAGGACGAGGAGTACACGGACTACGTCGTCCCGGCCCGCCAGGCCTACGCCGCGGCGGCGACGGCGGACAATCACGGCCCGCTCATATTCTTCGTCGCGGTGCTCCTGGGCGTGCTCGTCAGCATGGCGACCTTCCGCTCGCCGGCCGTGGCGCTGATGCCGGACGTCACTATCAAGCCCCTGCGCAGCAAGGCCAACGCCGTCATAAACCTCATGGGCGCGGCGGGCGGCATAATCGTCCTCGGCCTCGGGGCCGTCTTCGGCACGGGCAAGGCGGAAAACGCCCTGATGAGCTACACGCCCTTCTTCTCGGCCATAAGCGGGCTCATGATAGTCTCGCTCGTAATCTTCCTCTGGAAGGTGAAGGAGCCGCAGCTCGTGCGCGAGATGCACGAGGAGAGCCGGAAATACGGCATAGCCACCGAGGAGGACACGGACCCCGATTCCGGCGAAAGGCGGCTCTCGAAGGGCGAATTCAGGAGCCTCATACTCATACTCATGAGCGTCGTGTTCTGGTTCTTCGGCTACAACGCCGTCACCAGCAAGTACGCGGTCTACGCCTCGAGCGTCCTCGGCCTCGACTACAACCTCACGCTCATGATAGCGACGGGCGTGGCCATAGTCGCGTACATCCCCGTCGGCGCGCTCGCGAGCCGCATAGGCCGGCGGAAAACCATACTCATAGGCATAGTCATACTCGGCGGCAGCTTCCTCGCCGCGGGCTTTATCCGCGCGGGCAGCCCGGTGATGCTCATGAACCTGCTCTTCGCCTCGGCCGGCATAGGCTGGGCGACGATAAACGTGAACAGCTACCCCATGGTCGTCGAGCTCAGCCGCGGCGGCGACGTGGGCAAGTACACCGGCTTCTATTACACCGCCAGCATGGCCGCGCAGACGCTCACGCCCATAATCTCCGGCTTCCTCATGGACACGCTGGGCATGACCGTGCTTTTCCCCTACGGCTGCTGCTTCGTTTTCCTCGCCTTCTTCACGATGCTCTTCGTGAAGCACGGGGACAGCCGCCCGACGAAATAATTAAGGAGGACTTATGGAAAGATTCACTTACCGCGATGAAAACGGCTCCTGGGCCAGCGAGAAGACGCCCGAGGAGCTCCTCGCCGAGCTCGCGAGGTACGAGGACTTCGTCGAGAGCATAGACGCCGAGCTCGAGCTCTCGCGGCGCAACCTCGCCGACCTGAAAGCCTCCGGCCGCGCCCGCAGCGCCACCTATACCATGCTCACCGGCACCAGGTTCATGCTCGAGGAAATGCAGAAACGCATAGCCGAACCCGCCAAAGACACCTCCGCCCGCCTCGCCTATATGCGCAAGCTGCTCGAAGAAGACCAGGCTGTGCCCGGTGACAATGCGAGTCTTCGCGTCGGCAGTTGAATAACGTTAGCCGCCCGGTGACGTGCCGGACGGTTTTCCTACGTTATGGGGGGTGGCTAAACACGGACCCGGTAGTAAAAAGGGGTAAAAGCCCCATAGCTCCCCTTATCAAGGCGAGCTGCCGCCGAAGGCGGCTGAGGGGTCAACCTATTATCCTTTTTACCCTTTTCACCCCCCGGGGTCTTATGGAGCCAGGGGGGTGTAAGCGGCCGGAATTTGTGCAGCGTGTATAATTTGGGCCGGTCTGATTTGTGCATCCCGCCAACCGCGCGGAAAATCCCGCGGCGGAATAATTGGTTGCTGAAACGTGGGTTTACTGCCCAGAGGCTCCCCTGCAAGGGGAGCTATAAGTGGCGTACAACGTATCGTACGTTACAGAAGGGAATGTGCCCTTCCTCACTTCTACGCTGTCAACGTTGCGGAAACGTACATATACATACCGGTTTCCAAACACTCTACCACTATTCCGCAACGTACGTCCCCCGCCCACCCGTAGGGGGCGGCGTCCTCGACGCCCCTTGGGTTGCCATATAATATGGCGTTATATGGGTGGGGAAAGGTTGGTATAAGGGCAGAGAATGGGTAGGTAAGTGTATATTACCAACCTTTCCTCACCACTTACCGGACACCTTTCTCACCCGTTGTAGG
>DVKN01000151.1 GCA_018716005.1 Candidatus Scatomorpha stercoravium | reverse complement strand
TCGATGATGACCTTGAGCACCTTGCCCTCGGTGGCGCGGCGCACGGCCTTCATATCCTCGAGCACGCCGTCCCAGTGCCCGTCGCGGGCCATGCAGAGGTTCGCGACCATGTCTATCTCGTCCGCGCCGTTCTTCACGGCGTCGGCGGCCATGAAGGCCTTGGCCTCGGTGGTGCAGTAGCCGTTCGGGAAGCCGACGACGGTGCATATCTTCATCTGTTCGCCGACGTAGGCCTTCGCGCCCTTCACGTGGCAGGCGGGGATGCAGACGCTGGCGCAGCCGTACTCTATCGCCTCGTCGCACAGGGCCTTTATCTCGGCGGCGGTGGAGGTGACGGAGAGCAGCGTGTGGTCGCAGCGGGAAAGTATTTCGTTGAGCTCCATGGGGCATTACTCCTTATACTTTGATAGCCTGATTATACTATACCGCGCCGGAATATACAAGCGCCCGCTCGCATAGGATTGAGCATCACCCGGGGAGAAAATTTACGGAGGAGATGCCAATGGACGAGTCCGCAGCGAGGAACCTGGCCGTACTGCGCGGGAC
Source organism: Candidatus Scatomorpha stercoravium (assembly GCA_018716005.1). GTDB lineage: Bacteria > Bacillota > Clostridia > Oscillospirales > Oscillospiraceae > Scatomorpha > Scatomorpha stercoravium. The sequence goes on along the minus strand of DVKN01000151.1, from coordinate 4,083 downwards.
GCTCTCCGCGCCGCCGGCGCTGTCGCATACGTCGAGGGGCGAGCGCTTCTATGTCATGACGCTCGAGACGCGCCGGCTCTCGGGGACGGCCGACCGGATAAACGTCATAGCCCGCGAGAGCCTCCTGAACGCCGCCGAGGTGCTCGAGGCCGGGCGGATAGAGGTGCGCGGCGAGCTCAGGAGCTTCAACAACAAGTCCGGCACGGGCGCGAAGCTCGTCATAAGCGTCTTCGCGAAGGAGCTCTTCTTCGCCGACGGCCCGGATGTGAACTCCGTGCGCCTTTCGGGCACAATCTGCAAGCCGCCCACCCTGCGCCGTACGCCCATGGGCCGGGAAATCTGCGACATCATGCTCGCCGTGAACCGCCGCTGCGCCCGCTCGGACTACCTGCCCTGCATAGCCTGGGGCCGCCGCGCCCGGGAATGCGCCGGGCTGAATACCGGCAGCCGCCTGGCCCTCTCCGGCCGCATCCAGAGCCGCCCCTACATAAAGCTCATAGACAACGAACCCGTGGAAAAGGTGGCGTACGAGGTGTCGGCTTCCGATATTGACATTTTCATATAGGTGCGGCAAGCCAATGCCTCCCTTTGTAGGGGAGGGTGTCCTCACCCTCCCTCTCGCCGCAAGGCGAGAAGCGGCGGCGAGGCGCGATTAGCGCGTCAACCCACGTTTTCGCGAACCGCAGCCCAAGGGCGGGCGGGGACGCCCGCCCCTACAAGCTCCCCATAACGTAGAACAAGCCGCCCGGTATAGTCACCGGGCGGCTTACGCTATTCAACTGCCAACGCGAAGACTCGCCTTTAAAAGGCCTCATATATGAACGCGCCGTGGCCGGTGAAGTATGCGAGGGTCATGAGCAGCATGGCGGCGTACATGAGGGCCTCTATAATCTGGCCGGGGGCGGTATTGGCGAGCCAGGCCTTTATTTTCTTCACGATACCAGCCATTTATCCAGCACCTCCGTGAATTTCACCGCGCCGTAGGCGTACTCCATGTGCCCCGTGTCGTGGAAGCACTCGGCGCCGAGCGCGTCAGTCATGTCGTGGAACTCCACGCCCGCGGCCTCGCAGACGGCCCGGGCGGCCTCGCGCACCTCGACGTCCACGGGGTCGAGCTCCACGGCCGGGTTCTCCGGCAGCCAGAGCGCGCGGACGCGGATGCCGTTTGCCTCGCAGAAGGCGAAGACCTCGTCCATCGCGGCGAGGTTGTTCTGGAAGTCCGCGAGCCCCCCGGCGAGGTAGAGCTCATGGAGCTTCGCGACGCGCTCCTCGAGCTCGGGCACGGACATCGTGCCGTAGTAGTACGCCTTCGTCTGCGTGAGGTAGTCCCGCGAGCGGAATTCCCCGGCCCCGGCGAGGGCCTTGAGCGTGTCGTTTATGAAGCCCGCCACGCGGTCGCGCTGGAAGTACACATAGGGCTCGTACCATTTCCGGTGCCACTCGTAGCTGGGGTTCGTGTCCATTATGTCGCAGAGCGCGCCCCAGTTGAGCGCGAGGACGAGCTCGCTCCCGACGCTTATCGTGCCGCTCTCGAGTATTTCGGCGAGGTCAATCATGGTGGCGTAGTCCATGCCCATGTTGACGTAGCCGCTCGCGCTCAGCTCCTCGCGGTAGCCGCTTGTGAGCTCGCTGGAGCCGTATATGACCCTGTCCCAGACCTCCTCGGGGTGGTCGCGGCGGGTGAGCTCGTAGTCGTCGAGCCAGAAGTACCCGCTCTCCTGTATCCAGCCGGAGGCGGCGAAGACGAGGTCGAAGGCGAGCGCGATAAGCAGCACGGCGGCGATGAGCCCGCCGCGGCGCATGAATTTGACGAATTTCACTCCCCGCACCCCCTCACAGCGTTATGAAGCCGCGCAGGACGTTGGCGAGCTGCGTGCTGTCGAGCGTGTAGAATATGGCCGTGAACGAGAATATGAGCGCCGTCACGGCCCGGCGGAAGTACAGGTAGGGCTTTTTCGCCTTCCGGCTGACCGTCGTTATCCCGGCGAGGTTCTCGACGGCGAGTATCGTGCCGTTGAAGACGCCCTCGACGATGAACTGGAGCGAGAAGCCGTGCCAGAGCCCCATGACGACCATGGTGCCGAAGCCTATGAGCGCGCCGGCGTACTTCGTGAGGCGCTTGCCGTTCAATACGACGAAGATGTGCTCGCGTATCCAGTCGGTGAGCGAGACGTGCCAGTTGCGCCAGAACTGCGTGAAGGAGGCGGCCTTCAGCGGCTTCTTGAAGTTCTCGGGCACCTTGAGGCCCATGAAGCCGCCGAGGGCTATCGCTATATCCGCGTAGCCGGACATATCCAGCCAGAAGAGGAAGTAGCTTATGAGGCAGGCGGCGAGGCTCCACCAGGGCCGCGGCGGCATGGCCGCGACGCGCGCGAGGAGCTCGGTCACGAGGGCCATGACCACGACCTTCTTGAAGTAGCCGCGCACGAGGCGCTTGAAGTCCCGCGTCAGGCTCTCGCCGGTTATGGCCATGGGCCGCGCGAGGCTCGCGGAGAAGTCCCGGTAGCGCAATATGGGCCCCGCGGTTATGACCGGGAAGAAGAGCATATAGTTCGCGTAGGTGATGAGCGGGACGCGCTCCGAGGTGTAGTGGACGTAGTAGACGGCGTCCACGGCCTTGAGCATATTGTAGGCTATGCCCGTCATGGTGAAGAGCATGGGGAGCTCCGGCGCTATCTCGCTCACGCGCAGGTAGAAGAAGGGCAGGGCGCATACGAGGCAGCAGAGCACGAAGAAGAAGCCCCTCGCGCGCTTGAAGCGGCCCACCGCGTTCACAATGAGCCAGGTGGCGAGCGTGTACGCGAGGTAGAAGAGCGCGAGGCGCTCCGAGACATAGGCTATGAGCGCGAGGTCGAGTATGGGCAGGAAGCGGTCAAACGCGGCCTGGGACCAGTATTTCCGCGCGAGCGCGCTCCCCGCCGCCCAGAGCGCCGCCGCGGCCAGCAGCCGGACGGCTATGCCGACTTCGAGGAACCACATACCTTATATGAGGCCCTTCTTGCGGCCCACGACCTCGGCTATCTCGTTGACCGTGTTCATGGGGTAGAGCGTGATGTCCTTCTGCGAAATCTCGACGCCGAAGGCGCCCTCGGCGAAGGTCACGACCTCCACCGCGCCCATGGAGTCCAGGAAGCCGGCGTCGAAGAGGTTCACGTCGAGGGAGTACTCCGGGTCGTCCCCGACCTCGCAGCGCTCGCGAATGAATTCATCCAGCCTGGCGGTTATCTCGTCCATTTTATCTTCCTCCGGTAATATCGATTGAGACGCCGTAAAGCGCGCGGCTATTATATCACAGCGCTCGGGAATATGCAAAAGCTAAAAGCGCCGTCACTCGTCCCCCCGCCGCCTCGAGGGGAAGCAGACGAAGATGTTGCACGCCGGGCAGTAATGCGACAGGAGCCGCGCCATGCCGAGAAGGTTTTTCTCGGCGTAAAACCCGCCCTTCTCCCGCTCGGGCAGGCCCAAGTCCCTCTCTTCGGGGTTCCAGGCTATATAACCGCCCTTGTGGATGTACCCGCGCTCCATCTCCCCGCCGCAATACGGACAAGTCATACCGCTCAGTCCTCCCTGTGCATAAAGTTCTTACGAAAAATAGTTATGGTAGTAAAATGTATGAGGGAAGTCTTCGCCCTGACAATTCTGGCGTGAATAGCACGCTCCAGTGTATTTATAGTAGTATTCAAGAGGGAAAAATCCATCTCGCTTGTAAATATCAAATTTCCATGAGAAGTATGCATCATCCATACCATAAATTGTAGCATATGATATCATCGCAGAAGCAAGGGTTGAAAGTACAGAAGCAAAAATCGACAACCCCAAACCGGCAGACATATAAACGCATAGAATTGCAGTTACCGCACTTACTGTCATTCCAACTATCGTAGAAACACCCCAGGAACACTTGTTCCCAGTGGCTTGGTTTACATAAATGCTATACTCGGAGTCGTTTCCCCACGGGGTCGTCCGATATTCGGAATATCTTGCTCTCGGCGAAATAGCGTTTTCGAAACCGATAGACATTATACTTATGCTGTTGTTTTGCGAGCAGGCGACCAGTTCTCCATTCACCAGCAAATTGCCGTT
>DVKN01000150.1 GCA_018716005.1 Candidatus Scatomorpha stercoravium | reverse complement strand
GCCCTCCTGCTGCGCCTGATTGAGCCGCGCGTCCTGCCGCGCCTCGCGCTCGAGGACGGCGTCCCGGACGAGGGGCGGACCGTCTGCGCCGTCAGCGCCGTGCTCGCCTCGGAGAAGGACGGCCCCGCCCTGGCGCGGAGGCTGGAGACCTTCCGCGCCGCGAGCCGCGGCTGCGGCGATAACCTCCTCTTCGCCCTGCTCGCCGACCTCCCCGAGGCCGCGGTCGAGCGCGCCTGGGGCGACGCCGCCGTAATAGAGTCCGTGCGCGCGGCCGTGGACGGCCTGAACGAAAAGTACTCCGGCGGCTTCTATCTCCTTATCCGCCCCCGCCGGGAGAACAGGCGCGACGGCGTCTGGCAGCCGCGCGAGCGCAAGCGCGGGGCGCTCATGGCCCTCGCGGGGCTGATGACGGGCGGGGAGAGCGAGCTCGAGTGCCTCTCCGGCGACGCCCTCCGCCTGCGCGGGGCGAGATACATCCTCGCCCTCGACGCGGACACGACGCTCCTGCCCGGCGCGGCGCGGGAGCTCATAGGCGCGATGCTCCACCCGCTCAACCGCCCGGAATTCGACGGGAAGGGCCGCGTAGTATCCGGCCGCGGGCTCATTCACCCGCGCGTGAGCGTCGAGCTCGCCGCCGCCGAGCGCAGCCGCTTTTCGCGCACGATGGCCGGACCGGGCGGCATCGACCCCTACGGCAGCGTCTGCGGCGAGGTCTGGATGGACCTCACGGGCCGGGGCGGCTTCGCGGGCAAGGGCATAATCGACGCCGTTGCGCTCGTGCGCTGCTGCTCCGGCCTCCCGGACAACCTCGTCCTCTCGCATGACGCCGTGGAGGGCGCGCTGCTGCGCGGCGGCTACATGGGCTCCACCGAGCTCACCGACGGCTTCCCCGCCTCGCCCGCGGCCTGGTTCAAGCGCCAGCACCGTTGGGTGCGCGGCGACTGGCAGAATCTCGCCGTCATGCGCCGCCTGCGCGGCCGCCTCGCCCTCGCCGACCGGCTCAAGCTCCTGGACAGCGCCCGGCGCAGCCTCACGCCCATAGCCTGCGCCGCCGCGCTCGTCCTCGCCGCGCTCATGCCGGAGGCCGGGCTGCTCCCCGCCGCGGCCGCTGCCGCGCTCTCGCTCTGCTCCGGCCTGCCCGGGGCCGTGCTGCGCGCGCTCACCCGCCGCTCCGGCCGGGAAAGACACCCCGGCGGCGCGCTCTACGGCGCGGCGCTGCGCCTCGGCCAGCTCGTGCTGCGCTTTGTCTTCCTGCCCTGGGAGGCCTGGACAAACCTCTCCGCAATATGCACGGCGCTCTGGCGCGTCCACGTCTCGCACAGGCGGCTGCTGCAATGGCAGACCTCGGCCCAGGCGCTGCCGCGCGGGGCGCGGGCCTTCATCTCCCGGCTCTGGCCCCAGCTCGCGCTGGGCGCGGCGCTCGCGGCCTTCTCGCCCGAGCCCGCCGGGAAGACCCTCGGCCTCGTCTGGGCGGCGGGCGCGCTCTTCGCCTCGCCGCTGGGAGCGGACTGCGCCCTCGCGCCGCCCCTCGCCGCCGACAAGCGCCGCTTCCTCCTGGCCGAGTGCGCGAAGATATGGCGCTTCTTCGACGAAAACTGCACCGCCGCCCGCGGCTTCCTCCCGCCGGACAACGTCCAGTTCCAGCCGCCCACGGGCGCGGCGGAGCGCACGTCACCGACGAACATCGGCCTCGCGATGGCGAGCTGCCTCGCCGCCGCCGACCTCGGCCTCGCGGAGCACTCTCGCGCCCTCGGGCTCATAGAGGGCATGATTTCGACCTGCGAGCGCCTGGAGAAGTGGCGCGGGCACCTCTACAACTGGTACGACCTCGCGACGCTCTCGCCGCTCGAGCCGCGCTACGTCTCGACGGTGGACAGCGGAAACCTCGCCGCCGCGCTCACGGCCCTCGCGGCGGGGCTCGCCGAATACGGCCGGCCCGACCTCGCCGCCCGCGCGCAGGCGCTGCGCCGGGGCATGGATTTCTCCGCGCTCTACGTGAAGCGCCGCCGGCTCTTCAGCATAGGCTGCGACGCCGCGAAGGGAGAGCTCGGCCGGGGCTGCTACGACCTGCTCGCGAGCGAGGCGCGGCTCACGGCCTATTACGCCGTCGCGAGCGGCGCGGCCCCGGCCCGGCACTGGCGTCAGCTCTCGCGCGCCCTCGTGGGCCGGGACGGCTACCGCGGCCTCGCGAGCTGGACGGGCACCATGTTCGAGTACCTGATGCCGGAGCTCTTCCTCCCGCTCGCGCGCGGCTCGCTCCTGTGGGAGAGCGCGCGCTTCTGCCTTTACGCGCAGCGGCGGGACGTGCCCTCCGGCCTCCCCTGGGGGCAGAGCGAGAGCGCCTTCTTCTCGCTCGACGCCTCCCTCTCCTACCGCTACAAGGCCCACGGCTGCGCCTCGCTCGCATTGCAGCGCGGCATGGCCGCCGACACCGTCTGCGCGCCCTACGCGGCCTATCTCGCCCTCGCCGTCTCGCCGAACGCCGCCGTGCGCTGCCTCAGGCGCTTCGCCGAGCTCGACCCGGGCGGGAAATACGGCCTCTGGGAGTCGGTTGACTTCACGCCCCGCCGCTGCGCCTCGGCCTCCGGCGAGAGCGTGCGCACGGTGATGGCCCACCACCTGGGCATGAGCCTCATCGCCGCGGCGAACTGCCTGCTCGGCAATATAATGTGCCGCCGCTTCATGTCCGAGCCGGATATGGCCGCCTTCGCTCCGCTGCTCGCCGAGCGCTCGCCCGAGGGCGCGGTTACGCTCCGCCGCCGCGGATTCGACCGGCCGCAGCGCCCGCGCGAGAGGCGCGCCGCCGTGCCCGGCGAGAGCTTCCCCTGCGTCAGGACGAGCGCGCCGCGCGTCTACCCGCTCTCGAACGGCGTATACAGCCTGCTCGTGAGCTCGACGGGCCTCAGCGCGGCCCATTGCGGCGGCGTCCTGCTCTACCGGGGTTTCGAGAGCCCCCTGCGCGGCCCGGCGGGGATAAGGCTGCGCTTCATGGGCGCGGACCTCCTGCCCATACCGGGCGCGGAGGGCGGCCTCGCCTTCACGCTCGAGCGGCGCGGCGGGGCGCTGCGCTTCACGGGCGAGAGCGCGCGGTTCGCCTCCGAGGCGCTCTGCGCCGTCTCCGCGCGGGACGAATGCGAGCTGCGCGCGGTGGAAATCCGCGCCCGCGAGGCCCTGAGAGGCGAGTTGAGGCTAGAATTTGAGCCCGTACTTGCGAGGGACGCCGACTTCGCCGCCCATCCCGCGTACTGGCGGCTCGGCCTCACTGCCGAGACGGAGGACGGCGCGCTCCTGCTGAGACGTATACCCCGGGAGGGTATTTCCGGCTGCTGGCTCTGCCTCGCCGCCGACCGGGACTGCGTCTTCGCGGCGAACGCCTATGGCGAGGCGCTGGGCGCGCTCTCCCATCCGTATGTGACGGCCCGCGTCCCGCTCAGCCTCGCGGCGGGCGAGACGGCGCGCGTGCGCTTCTCGCTCGCCTTCGCGCCGACACGCGCCACGGCGCTCGAGACGGCCCGGCGCGGCCTCGCGCTGGGCGCGGCGCAGTGCGGTGACCTCGTGAGCGTGCTCGCGGCTGTGTATTCCCTGCCGTGCGAGGCCGTGGACGCGCTGCCGGAGCTTGCCGGGCGGCTGTGCTTCCCGCGGGTGGACGGCGGCGGCGCGCCGCTCGGGGCGCTGTGGGCGCTCGGGATATCCGGCGACCTCCCGCTCGCGGTCATGCCCGCCGGGGACGCGGAGAAGCTCTCCGCCGCCATAGCGCGCCACGCTCTGCTGCGCGCCGCCGGCGTGCGCGCGGAGCTCGCGGTCGTCACCTCGGACGGCGGCGATTACAGACGGCCGGGCCACGCGGCGCTCATGCGCGCCCTCGCCTCGCGCTCCCTCGAAGGGCTGCTCGGCGCGCGCGGGGGCGTATTCGTGACGGACGACCCCGAGGGGGCCTGCGCCGCCTCGGCCGCCGTGCTGATGGACGGGGGCGGCGCGCTCGCGCCCCGGCGCTTCCCCGGCTCCCCCTCGGACGCCCCCGCGGCGGAACCGAGGCGGGGCGGGCATACCGAATACTCCCGACGGGGCTGCGAATTCGTCTTCACGGTGAAGGGCGCGCTGCCGGAAAAGTGCTGGAGCCTCCCAATGTCGAACGGGCGCTTCGGCTATCTCGCCGCCGACTGCGGGCTGGGGAATATGTGGCTCGCGAACGCGCGCGAGGAGCGCGTGAACGCCTGGGCCTGCGACGAGCGCGCGGCCTTCGGCCCCGAGACGCTCGAGACCGTCGCGAACGGGCGGACCATCAGCCTCTTCGCCGCCGAGGACGGTGCGGCGGCGCGCGTGAGCTTCGGCCCCGGCTGGGCAAGATGGGAGAAGCTCGGCGCGCGCGTCACGGCCTTCGTGCCGCCCGACATCGCCGCGCGCGTGCTCATTATAGAGAACGCCCCCGGCGAAATCCGCTGGCACACCTCGCTCACGCTCGCGGGGGACGCGTCCGCCGCGCCCTATGTCACGACCTCGCTCGAGCGCGGCATACTGCGCGCCCGGAACGCGCGCACGGGGCTCGAATGCGCGGCCGCCTTCTCGCGCGAATGCTCGCAGTGGACCTGCGACGAGGCCGCGTGGTTCGCGCGCGAGCCCGGCATGGAGTGCGGCGCGGGGCTCGCGCCCTGCTTCGGCGCGGTGTTCCCGGGCGGCGGGCCGCTGGTCATCGTCCTCGGCGCGGCGGCGGACGCGGAGCTCGCCGCGCTCGCGGATATTGATGCCGCCCGCGCCGCGCTCGAGCGCACGCGCGAGGGCCTCGAGCGGGTGTGCCGCGTGAAATCCGCCTCGCCCCACGAGGCCGTGCGCCGCTACCTCGACGGCTGGGCTGTGTATCAGACGCTCGTCTGCCGCCTCAGGGCGCGCTGCTCGCTCTATCAGAGCGGCGGGGCCTACGGCTTCCGCGACCAGCTCCAGGACGCGGCGAACCTGCTCTTCCTCAGCCCGAAATACGCCCGCGAGCGCATACTCGACGCCTGCGCGCATCAGTACGCCGAGGGCGACGTCATGCACTGGTGGCATCCCGGCGGGCCGGACAGGGGCGTGCGCACGCGCATATCCGACGATTTGCTCTGGCTGCCCTGGGCGGTCTGCGAGTATGTCGAGGCCTCGGGCGACAGGGGGATACTCTCCGAGCTCGTGCGCGGCCTCGCCTCGCCGCCGCTCGCGGAGGGCGAGCGCTCGAGGTACGAGCCCGCCGAGCCGGCCGATGCGCCCGCGAGCGTGCTCGAGCACTGCGCCGCCGCCTTCCGCTGCGTGCTCCGCCGCGGCTTCGGGCCGTACGGGCTGCTGAAAATCGGCTCCGGCGACTGGTGCGACGCCTTCGACGCCGTGTCGGGCGAGAGCGTATGGCTGACGGAATTCTTCGCCCACACGGCGCGGCGCTTCGTCGGATATCTCGACACGCGCTCCGCCGCCGCGCTCGAGAGCGCTGCGCGCCGCTGCCTGCGCGGCGTCGAGGCCGCCTGGGACGGCGAATGGTACCGCCGCGGCTATTACGCGGACGGCTCGCCCCTCGGCTCGCGGGAAAGCCGGGGCTGCAAGATTGACGCCCTCGCCCAGGCCTGGGCCGCCTTCTGCGGCTGCGATGAAAATCGTGTCGATACCGCGCTGCGTTCCGCGGTGAGGGCGCTCTTCGACGAGGACGGCGGCCTCGCGCGCCTATTTGCGCCGCCCTTTGGGGACGGCACGGAGCGCGCGGGCTATATAAACGGCTACGGCGAGGGCTTCCGCGAGAACGGCGGGCAATACACCCACGCCGCCGTCTGGCTCGCGCTCGCCTGCCTGAAGCGCGGCCTGCGCGACGAGGGCGAGCGCATAATGCTCGGCCTCCTCAGCCGCGGCGAGGGCTACGGCGCGGAACCCTTCGTCCTCGCCGCCGACGTGTATTCGAACCCGGCCCGCCGCGGCGAAGCCGGCTGGAGCTGGTACACCGGCGCCGCCGGCTGGTACCTCCGCGCCGCCCGCGAATTCTGGCCGGATAAATCCCCTAATCTCGCCCCCGACGTCACGGTCTCCGGCGATTCCTCCGTTACCGAGCGGCAAACCTTCGTCACCGAGCGGCAAACCTCCGCCCCCTACCAACGTCCGTAACGTATTGTCAGCGGGCACAGACCGCCGTTACCGAGCGGCAAACCTCCGACACCCGCCGACGTCCGTAACGCATTGTCAGCGGGCACAGACCGCAAAAATCCCACCAGTCCGCAGACTGGTGGGATTTCTTTGCGCGAACGAAGCGCCGGTGTTCACCGTCCCTGAGGCCGGGACACCCTAATGGCACTGAAATGGCGTCGAGCCATTTCAGGCCAGCTTATTTGCTGTAGGCGTTCGCCCATTCGGTCTCGAGGGCGGACCAGTCGCGCTCGGGGAGCTTATCGGTCCAGTCCTCGACGACGGAGCCGCTCTCGCGGGTCCAATCGTAGTCGTGGGAGTTGGTGGCCTCCTGCATATCCGCGTAGTACCAGGCGCTCTTCGGGTTGTCGGGCCAGACGTTCATGACGCTCTCGCTGAGGAGGTGATCCTCGTGCGGGATGCGGTGCAGGACGCGGTTGACAATGGCGCAGGCCTCGGCGCGGGTGATGCTGGCGTTCGGGCGGAAGGAGCCGTCCTCGTAGCCGTTGACGAGCCCCATATCGGCGGAAGCCTGGACGCAGTCGGCGTACCAGTCGCCGTAGGAGACGTCGGTGAAGCCGCCCTCATAGCGGGCGCTGTAGTCGAAGAAGCGGGTCGCAATCGCGACGAACTCGGCGCGGGTAATGCTGGCGTTCGGGCGGAAGGAGCCGTCCTCATAGCCGCCG
>DVKN01000149.1 GCA_018716005.1 Candidatus Scatomorpha stercoravium | reverse complement strand
CGCCGACGATGTTGTGCACCTCGTCTATGACGAGGATGATGTTGCCGGTCTTGCGTATCTCCTCAATGAGCCCCTTCATGCGGCTTTCGAACTGGCCGCGGAACTGCGTGCCTGCCACGAGGGCGGTGAGGTCGAGGAGGTAGACCTCCTTGTCGCGCAGCTTGTAGGGCACGCTCCCGTCGGCGATGCGCTGGGCAAGGCCCTCGGCTATCGCCGTCTTGACGACGCCGGGCTCGCCGATAAGGCAGGGGTTGTTCTTCTGGCGGCGGTTGAGAATCTGAATGACGCGCTCCAGCTCCTCCTCCCTGCCTATCATGGCGTCGAGCTTGCCCTCGCGCGCGCGGGCGGTGAGGTCGATGCAGTAGCTGTCGAGGAACTTGCGCTTGGGCCGCTGGGGCGGGGCGCTCTGCGGCGCGGGGCCGCCCTGGGGCGCGCCTCCGCCCGTCTGCGCGGGCAGGTTGGAGTCGTCTCGCGCGGCGTTCTGGCCGCCCATGAGGCGGTTCAGGAAGGGGAAGGTCGCCGTCTTGCCGTCGTCGTCGGAGTCCGAGTCCGAATTCTCGATGTCCATCAGGCCCTCGGCGCTGCCCAGGGCGTCCATCATCTCGTTCGTGAGGTTGTCGAGGTCCTCGTCGGAGATGCCCATCTTGTTGATAATGTCGTCTACGGGCTTGATGTGAAGCTCTCGCGCGCACTTGAGGCAGAGGCCCTCGTTCTTCTGCTGGCCGCTGGGGTCCATGCGCGTTATGAAGATCACCGCCACGTTCTTCTTGCAGCGGGAGCAAAGGGTAGGTTGCATAATAAGAATCTCCTGTATGTCTCAGAATTTTCCACAATATGCTGCGGAAAAGCAAATTAGCACTCGTATTATCCGAGTGCTAATTTACCACCAAGCGTGCGGATTGTCAACAGGGTATATCTAGAATTGACAGTTTGTTCATATCTCAGATGCCGACGCCCGCCGTGACGAGGTCTATGCTGTGGAAGAAGCGCAGCAGCAGCGTGCTCTGGTAGGTGTCCATGCCGATGATGAGGCCCAGGAAGCGCAGCAGCCAGGCGATGAGGCAGCAGTAGCAGAAGGCGTTCACGAGGCCCATGACCGCGCCGCCCACGTCGTTCAGAAGGTCCATGTTCGGTATGCGGTAGCTCAGGTTCGGTATATTCGCTATGGCCATCAGGGCTATGAGGAAGATGAGGAACATCAGCGTCACGCCCGCTACGAAGCATATGCGCTCGCAGAGCACCTGTATGACGGCCTCGCTTATCTGCACGCCGTTGGCGTCGGCGTATTCCTCGGCCTCGGTCGCCATCTGGTCGGCGGCGTCGCCCCAGACGCCGACGCTCTCGTAGCTCTCGCGGCAGAATTCGTGCCGGAGCTCGGAGTCGGCGGCGAGGATGTCCTCGTAGCTGAGGTCGGTGTCGGCGAGGTCCATGTTCTCGAGCACGGTGTCGCTCATCTGGCGCTCCATGTAGCCGCTGACGAAGGGCTTGAGCGCGGGCACGACGTCGTAGGAGAAGGCGCTCGAGACGAGCACCGCGCCGTAGAGCGCGACGACTATGCCGAGCAGGTTGGCTATGCCGATGACGAAGCCCTTCCTCCAGCCCGACCAGACGCAGATTATCACTATGGCCAGCAGCAGCAGATCGATGACTATATGCACGGCCCTATCCTCCTTTTATCTTTCGGCGGCCTCCGCGTAAACGGCGCGGAGCCCGTTTTCATCCCATTTGAGCGAGAGCGCGGGGCCCTCGAGCGGCTCGTCGGCGCTCTCTCCCGAGAGCATGTCCCAGCGGCGGATAAACCAGCCCTCGCCGGCGCAGAGCAGCGCGAGGCCCCTCCCGTCCGGCGAGAGGGCGGCAGCGACTATGGCCGCGCCGTCGCTCACGGCCGTGAAGGCCGCGCCGCGCTCGGTGTAGGCCGCGGCGATGAAGCGCCCGTCCGCGCCCTCGCAGACGGCGGCGCACATCCCGCTCTCCCCGCCGAAGACGCCGAGCAGGCGCCCGGGCAGCTCCGCGCGGCGGTATCCCGTCCCGCCCAGGAGCAGCAGCTCCCCGCCCGGGGCCCAGGCCGCGGCGGTCTCGCCGCAGGGCGTTATGACCCGGCCCTCGCCCGCGAGCGGGGCCTCATAGCCCCCGTCCGGGCCGGAAACTTCCACATATCCAGACGTCAGCCGGGCAAAAGAGTTCCCGAACCCGACGCAATCCGCGCCCATGTCCGGCCCGCGGCCCGCGGCGGCCGCCCATGCGGCGGCGGCGAGGGCGAGCAGCAGGCAGCAGAGCGCGGCCGCATGGGAGCGGCGGGAGCGCACGGCGTTTTTCATAAGGCGGCCTCCTCAGGGATTCATCAGCCGCCCGGCCTCTCCTTCATACCAGACCCTGTTCAGATAGAGCCCCTGCGGGGGCATGGTCGGCCCCGTCAGGCGGCGGTCGCGCGTCGCGAGCAGGGCCGGGATGTCCCCGGGCTCGAGCTTGCCGAGCGCGGCGTAGACCATGGTGCCGACGATAGCGCGGACCATGTTGTAGAGGAAGCCGTCCGCGCAGACGGCGATGTCTATCTCTTCCCCGTGCTTCTCGGCGCGGCACCAGTGAACGGTGCGCACCGTGGTTTTTGTCTCGGTGCCGACGCTCCTCACGGCGGCGAAGTCGTGCGTCCCCTCGAAGGCCGAGCCCGCGGCCTCCATGCGCGCGAAGTCCAGCGGGGCGGGGTAGAAGCACACCCGCTTCTGCAGGAACGGGTCGCGGATGCGCGTGTTCATGATACGGTAGACGTATTCCTTCTTGACGCAGCTGAGGATAGCGTTGAAGCCCTCCTCCACCTCGCAGGCCGCGAGCACGGCGATGTCGTCGGGGAGGCGGGTGTTGACGGCGAGCGGCAGCCGCTCAACCGGGATGCGGCTCTCCGTGCGGAAGTTGGCGCAGTAGTTGAGGGCGTGGACGCCGGCGTCCGTGCGCCCGCAGCCGGTGGCCTTCACGGGGTGGCCGCAGACCTTCGAGAGCGCCTTTTCGAGCGTGGCGGCCACGGATACGTCGTAGCGCTGCACCTGCCAGCCGTGGTAGGCGCTGCCGTCGTAGCGCAGCCTGAGGGCGATGTTCCTCATATGCCGTACACGTTCATGGCAATCATGCCGCCGAGCACCAGCGCCCAGAAGAGGAAGCAGAGCCAGTCGCGCGGCGCCATCTTCAGCGTCTTCATCCTCGTGCGGCCCTCGCCGCCGTGGTAGCAGCGGCTCTCCATGGCCACGGCGAGCTCGTCGGCGCGGCGGAAACTGGAGACGAAGAGCGGCACGAGCAGGGGCAGGAGCGCCTTCGCCCTCTCGGTGAGCTTTCCGGTGGAGAAGTCCGCCCCGCGGGCCTTCTGCGCGGACATTATCTTGTCCGTCTCCTCTATGAGGGTGGGGATGAAGCGCAGGGCCATGCTCATCATCATGCTCATCTCGTGGACGGGCACCTTTATCTTCTTGAGCGGGTTGAGCAGCATCTCGAGCCCGTCGGTGAGGGCCAGGGGGCTCGTGGTGTAGGTGAGCAGCAGCGTGCCGCAGACGAGCAGCATTATGCGCACAACCATGAGGAAGGCGCGCTTTATGCCGCCGGTGGTGACGGTGAAAATCCACCAGTCGAGGAGCACCGTCCCCTCCTTCGTGTAGAAGAGGTTCAGTATGCCGGTCAGCAGTATGATGAAGACGAGCGGCTTTAGGCCCTTCATGAGGCTCTTGAGCCTGATGCTGGAGAGCTTTATGCACATGGCCGTTATGAGGAACATGACGGCGTAGCTTATCCAGTCCACCGCGAGGAAGAGCGCGACGATGAAGATGATGACGACGAGTATCTTAGTGCGCGGGTCGAGCCTGTGCACTATGGTGTCGCCGGGGAAATACTGGCCGAGAGTGATGTCCTTAAGCACCGGCGCTCACCCCTTTCTTCAGCGCGGTAACGGCGTCCTTGAGCTGCGCGAGGGTGTATATGGAGCCGGGCAGCTTCGCCCCGCGCTCGCGCAGGGCCTGGGCGATGGCGGCGGCCTGGGGCACGTCGAGGCCCATGGCGGTGAGCTCCGTCGGGCGGGAGAAGACCTCGCTCGGCGTGCCGTCCATGGCTATGCGGCCCTCGTGGAAGACCACCAGGCGGTCGGCTATGCGCGCGGCGTCGTCCATCGAATGCGTGACGAGCAGCACGGTGGAGCCCGTCTCGCGGCGGTAGCGGAGGATGTTGGAGATGACGCCCTCGCAGCCGCCGGGGTCTAGGCCGGCGGTGGGCTCGTCGAGGATGAGCACCCTCGGGCGCATGGCTATGACGCCCGCGATGGCTATGCGGCGCTTCTGGCCGCCGGAGAGCTCGAGGGGGCTCCGCTCGAAGAGCTCCTCGCCCACGCCGACGAAGCCGGCCGCCTCGCGGACGCGCTCGTCTATCTCGCGCTCGGAGAGCTTCATGTTCTTCGGGCCGAAGGCGATGTCCTTATACACCGTCTCCTCGAAGAGCTGGTACTCCGGGTACTGGAAGACGAGGCCGACCTTGAAGCGCACGTCGCGCGTGGCCTCCTTGCTCGCGAAGATGTCCTGCCCCTCGCAGTACACCGTGCCGCTCGTGGGCGCGAGCAGGCCGTTCAGGTGCTGCATGAAGGTGCTCTTGCCCGAGCCGGTGTGGCCTATGACGGCGACGAGCTCGCCGGGGCGGAACTCGACGTTCACGCCGTGCACGGCCGTCTTCTCGAACGGAGTGCCCACGCTGTAGGTGTGCGTGAGGTTTTCTACTTTTATAACAGCGTCCATTGGCGCAACCCTTTTCCTTATCCCAGCGCGGCCATTATGGCGTCCGCGCACTCGTCGACTGTCAGCGCCTCGAGCGGCAGGTCCCAGCCCTCGCCGTCGAGCTCGTATATGAACTCCGTCGTAGCGGGGACGTCCAGGCCCTCGCTGCGGAGCAGCTCCACCTGAGAGAACACCGAGCGCGGCGTCCCGTCGGCGACGACGCGGCCCTCGCTCATGACTATGAGCCTGTCCGCGCCCACGCACTCCGACATATGGTGGGTAATAAGCACGACCGTGATGCCCTCCTCGCGGCACAGGCGCGTGACGGTGGAGACGACCTCGCGGCGGCCTATGGGGTCGAGCATGGCCGTGGGCTCGTCGAGGACTATACACCTCGGCTGCATGGCCAGCACGCCGGCTATCGCGACGCGCTGCTTCTGCCCGCCGGAGAGCAGGTGCGGCGCGTGCATGCGGTACTCGTACATTCCGACGGTTTTGAGCGCGGAATCGACGCGGCGGCGTATCTCCGCCGGCTCGACGCCGAGGTTCTCCGGCGCGAAGGCGACGTCGTCCTCGACGACGTTCGCGACTATCTGGTTGTCCGGGTTCTGGAAGACGAGGCCCACCGTGCGGCGCACCTCGAGGAGCTTGTCCTCATGCGTGGTGTCGACGCCGTCGACGAGGACGCGGCCCTCCGTCGGCAGGAGTATGCCGTTGAAGAGCTTCGAGAGCGTGCTCTTCCCGGAGCCGTTGTGGCCGAGGATGGCGACGAAGCTGCCCTCCTCTATCTCGAGGTCGACGCCGTGGAGCGTCTCCAGCTCGTCGCCCTCGTAGGTAAAATGCAGGTTTTCTGTCTTTATGATGGTGGACATGGCTACCTCTCGCTTTCCCATCTGCAGGCGGCGCCGGCGGGCAGGCAGAGGCCCGAGGCCGTCACCGGCAGGCCGAGCTCCGCGCTTTCGCTCCGGCCGCCGAAGCGGCGCGTAAAAATGCTCTCGCTGATGTAGGTGAGCACCGCCGGCGCGAGGCCGGTGGTGTAGGAGTTGATGATAACGAAGAGCGGGTCGTCGCTCAATACGCCCGCGGTGAGGCTCACGAAGTCCCAGAGGCTGTCCTCGAGCTTCCACACCTCGCCGCCGGGCCCGCGGCCGTAGCTGGGCGGGTCCATGATTATGGCGTCGTAGCGCCGCCCGCGGCGGATTTCGCGCTCGACGAACTTCGCGCAGTCGTCGACTATCCAGCGCACGGGCCTGTCCGCGACGCCGCTCGCCGCGGCGTTCTCCTTAGCCCAGGCGACCATGCCCTTGGCGGCGTCCACGTGGCAGACGCTCGCGCCCGCGGCGAGGGCCGCGACCGTGGCCGCGCCCGTGTAGGCGAAGAGGTTCAGAACGCTCACTGGCCTGTCCGAGCCGCGTATCTTGCGCATGATGAAGTCCCAGTTCGCGGCCTGCTCGGGGAAGATGCCCGTGTGCTTGAAGTTCATGGGCTTTACGTTGAAGCGGAGCTCGCCGTAGCTTATCTGCCAGCTCGCGGGCAGGTCGTGCTTGTCCCAGCTGCCGCCGCCCGTGCGGCTGCGCTCATAGCGGCCGTCGGAGCTGTTCCAGCGCCTGTCGCGGCGCGGCGTCTTCCAGATTGCCTGCGGGTCCGGCCGCACGAGGGTATAGTCCCCCCAGCGCTCGAGCTTCTCGCCCTGGGAGCAGTCTATCAGCTCATAATCACGCCATTTGTCGGAAACCCACATACCTAACTCCTTATTGCAGCGTTATCAGATAATTATACCACGGCGGCGCGGCCGCGGTCAATGAAATCCGCCTTATCAGCCGCCGAAGCGGGATATGGCCGTCGAGCTCACCAGCGCGGCGGAGGCGCTGCCGTCGTTGACGGCGTCGAGCAGCGCCTGCAAGCCGCCGGTGAGGCGCTTTATCTCGCCGAAGCGGCCCATGAGCTTCTCGTCCGCCTGCAGGAGCTCCATGTACTTCTGCTCGACGGAGATGGCGAGGCTCGCGCCCTTGAGGCCGCGCAGGGTCTTGGCCCCGGTGTCGGCGCGGGTTATTATCACGAGCTCGTCCGTCAGGTAGGGCGTGAGCACGGTGAAGTCCTTCTCGTCCGGGTCGAGGGTCATGCCGCCCCAGACGCAGTCCACGTTGCTGCTCATGAGCTCGTCGTAGGCGTTCTCGCTCTTGACGGAGATGAACTGCGCCGTCCAGCCGAGCCGGGAGCAGACCGCGCGCGCGAGCTCCACGTCGAAGCCGGCGTAATTGCCGCTCTCGTCCAGATAGCTCAGCGGATAGGCGTCCGGGTCGCAGCCGACGAGCAGGGTACGGCGCGGGATGCCGTCGAACTGGCCGAGCGCGCCCTGCCTCGCGGCGAAGGAGGTGTTGTCCTCTATGAACCAGGTGTTCGCGAGGCCGCTTATCGTGCCGTCGGCGGCGAGCTCCTGCAATGCCGCCTCGACGTAATAGCGCACATAGTCGTCGTTGCGGAAGCCGATGGCGTAGCTCTGCTCGCTGAGCGTTTCGACCACCCTGTAGCGCCCGACAATTTTCCCGCAGCCGCTCAGGCCGAGCAGCATGGATATGAGGATTACAGCGGCGAGCGCCCTTCTGACGAGCTTCAAGAGCGGCGGCCCCCTTTCGCAAAATTGCGCGTGCCGCAAAACATGGACACGCGCAATAATGATACGTTAATTTGGGGTTATATTCAAGTGTTAAAATGTGAATATTAGAGCGCTTTTCGGGGCCGGTATCGGCGTTTTTCCCATCAACCGCCGGCCCGGCCGCCCCGCGCGGGGAAATCACTTGCCGTAGCTCGAGAGGAACCTCCTCGTGCGCTCCATTTTCGGGTCGGAGATGACCTCGCTCCCGCCCTGCTCGACTATCACGCCCTCGTCCATGAATATGACGCGGTCCGAGACGTCGCGGGCGAAATTCATCTCGTGCGTGACGATAATCATCGTCGTGTGCTGCTCGGCGAGCGAGCGTATGACGCGCAGCACCTCGCCGGTGAGCTCGGGGTCGAGCGCGCTCGTCGGCTCGTCGAAGCAGAGGATGTCCGGGTGCATGGCGAGCGCGCGGGCAATCGCGAC
>DVKN01000148.1 GCA_018716005.1 Candidatus Scatomorpha stercoravium | reverse complement strand
CTTCGACGACGGCGAAGAAGCGGTCTATGTCCTCGCGGTTGTTATAATAGTGCAGGCTGAGGCGCAGCCTGTGCCGCCCCTCGGCGTCCGGGGCCCCGAGCGAGGGCGCAAAGACCTTAGCGTTGACGAAGTCCTCGTCCCTGAGGCCGAGGGAGGCGTCGAGCGTGACGACGGCAATCTGGCAGCAGGCCGCGGGCTCTATGTCATAGGCGAGGCCCGCGCCTGGCGTGTCGAGCGCGCGCTCGCGGCAGTAGTCGCCGAGGGAGCGGACGCAGCGCTCCACGTTCTCCGCGCCGAGCAGCTCATACTGCGCCGCGGCGAGGCCGAGGCCGTATATGCCGTCCGCGTGCGGATAGCCAATCTCAAAGCGCCCGGCGTCGGGCAGCAGCTCGAGGCGTGCCTTGCCGGTGTTGAAGCGTTCGGTGTCGGACATCCAGCCCGCGCCCCAGTGCTTCACGAGGGAGCGGACCCGCTCGCCCACATAGGCGTAGCCCGTGCCGCAGAAGTTCATCATCCACTTGTAGTCGTTGCCGACGAGGAAGTCCGCGCCCCATTCCGCCGCATCTATCTTCAGCGCGCCGGCGGCCTGGACGGCGTCGACAAAGAGCAGTATGCCGCGCTCGCGGCAGAAGGCCGCGAGCTTTTTGATGTCCATGAGATAGCCTGTGTCGCTCTCGACGAGGTTCACGGTGACGGCGGCGGTGTTTTCGTCGCAGAGGGCCATGAGCTGCTCGGCGCGGATGAGCCCGTTCACGGGCCAAGCGTAGCGGACCTCAAGGCCCTCGGCCTCGCGCTTCTGCCAGGCGTAGCGGCTGCCTATCCAGCCCGCGCCGGGAGTGACGACGTTCGCGCCGGGCGCGTAGTCTATGCCCTCCGTGACCATGGTGAAGAGCTGCGTCGAGCTCTGCCCGAAGGCGATGCCCTCCGCCGGGCAGCCGAGCATTCTGCCCAGCGCGGCCTTGGCGCGCTCCATCATGCCGAGCGTGCCGGTCTCAGCGTCGTCATAGGCCCAGACGGAGTCGCCGCCCTTGAGATAGCGGTCGTCCATATAGCGGCGCACGCCGTCGTAGATGAAGTCGGGGATGAGCCCGGTGCTGGCCGTGATGAGATAGGCCCAGTCCTTCGTCACGGGCACGTGGGCGCGGAAGCCCTCGATGTCCTTGCTGAAATTTATCATTTTGACCTCCTGAGCGGCTTACTGAAGGGAGCGCTCCTTCTCCTCCCACTCGGCGACGGGCTCCTTCATCTCGGCGATGAGGTCGACGCCCTTGCCCTTGAGGAAGCGGATGCGCGCGAAGAAGTAGAGATAGCCCACGACGTACACGGCGAGGATGCCTATGGCGGCGGTCGCGTCGAGCGTCAGAATCATCTCATAGCAGAGGTAGGCGCAGATGCAGGCGGTCACGATGGCCAGCACGAAGGCGAGCGGGTAGGGCATCTTGACCGGGGAATTGTCGCAGATTTTGGGGTACTTGCGGTGGGCGAAAATCGGGGAGAGGGTGTTCGGAATCTCCGAAAGCGTGTTGACGAAGGAGAATATGGTCATGACCACGCCGAAGGTGGCGCCGGTGGCGCAGATGACGATGGCGATGCCCATGACGAGGACGAGGCTCCAGTAGGCGGTGCCGTGCCTGTTGCGGTTGGCGAAGCAGGCGGGGAAGACCTTCATGCGCGCGGAATACTCCACCAGCGCCACGCAGGCCAGGGCTACGGGCACGAGGGAGGTGATGATGCCGCAGATGGGGCCGCCGACGATGAAGAAGGTCAGCAGGGCGGGGCTCATGAAGTGGTTGGCGACGTCGGTCAGGGTGGTGACCTCGGCGTAGGGCACGACGCCGATGGTGACGACGGCCATGAGGATGTAGATAATCGCGACTATCAGCGGGCAGAGCGCGAGGGACAGGGGCACGTTGCGCTCGGGCTTCTTGATGTCGTTGGCCAGCTGCGCCACGCTGCTCGCGCCGGAGAGGGAGCTGGTCAGGACGCCGATGGCCGCGGCAATCGTGGAGATGCCGATGCCCGGACGGATTATCTCGCCGAAGGTGACGTTGTCTGCGTCAATGTTGGGCAGGCCGAGGAAGATGTAGAGGAAGATGGCGATAAGCAGCAGCACGACCATGATGTTGCTCACGTCGACGCTGGTTTTGTTGCCGAACCAGGCGATGACGCCGAAGACGACCAGCAGACCGACGGAGGCCATGGTCGGGGTGACGCCGAGGTTCGGGAAGAGCTGGATGAAATAGTCCGCGAAGAGCACGCCGAAGAGGGAGACCATCGTCGGCATGAGGATTGCGGAGATGGAGATGAAGGCGCCCAGCGCCGGGTGGACAAGCTTGCTCGCCCAGACGAACTGCGCCGCCGTCGTCGGGAGGGCGGAGCTGGTGTACAGCAGGCTCATGGCGCGCAGTATGACGACAACCGCCGCGCCCAGCAGGGCGTAAACTATGCCGGGGCCGTATTCCGCGGCGACGGTCGGCATGGTGCCGAAGATGCCGGAGCCGACTATGCAGCCGATACCCATGAGTATGGCCCCTATGAGGCCAATCTTTTTCTTTTCCATGTTTTTCACCTCTCAGGCAGCTTTCAGCGAGCATAATAATACCCACTGATTATAATCAGTAAGATAGCATCCCGGGAGGAGTTTGTCAATACCTAAACAGTTTAAAACGATAAAACGGCAAAACGATAAAAACAGGACGCCCGGCCGGGCGTCCATTGTGCGTTTTTATATGTAGCGTATGTCCTCGTACAGACACTCGAGGGCGAGCTCGACGTCGCGCCGGAGCATGGCGCCGACGATTTTCTCAAAGTGTTCTATGTCCGGCTCGCCCTTGATGTAGCTCATCGTGGCCTTGAGTATCAGCGGGCGCAGCGTCTCGGGCATGAAGGGGTTCCCGGAGAGCTCGGCGAGGCGGGTGTGGAAGCGCGTATTGATGGCCGCGCGCGGGTCGAGCTCGTGCGCCGCCATACCCTCGTAGACGCGCAGGGAGAGGATTTCCTCGTCGCTCGCGCGCTCAATCGCCAGGCGGACGCAGAGGCCCTCGAGGCAGCGGCGGATCTGCTGTATCTCGTTCACCTCGGGAGCGGTGTAGGTGCAGACCATATAGCCGCGGCGGGGATAGCTGATAAGATAGCCCTGGTCGGAGAGGATGTGCAGCGCCTGCTTCGCCGGGGCCTTGCTGACGGAGTATTCCTCCGCCACGCGGCTCTCCGTCAGGAATTCGCGAGGGGAAATCTCGCCCTCGATAATCTTCCGCTGCAAATCGACGTATATCTTCTCGGTAAGGCTGACTGCCACGGCGAGCGCCTCCTTTCGTCAACTAGATAATACCACTCCGCGGCGAGGAGCGCAAGGGGCGCGCTCACGCCGGCGCGCGGTTTACGTCGTTCCTTATGAGGCGGTAGCAGCCCGCGGCGAGCGGGACGCCGAGGAGCATACCGAAGATGCCCAGCACGCTTCCGCCGACGGTGACGGCGGCGAGCACCCATATCCCGGGCAGCTGTATGGACGAGCCGACGACGTGCGGGTATATGAGGTTGCCCTCGAGCTGCTGCAATACGACGATGAAGATGAGGAAGATGAGCGCCTGCATGGGCGACTGCATCAGTATGAGGAAGGCGCCGACGCCCGCGGCGAGGAAGGCGCCGACAATCGGTATGAGCGCGCAGAAGGCGGTCAGCGCGCCTATCATGGGCGCGTAGGGCAGGCCGAGCAGCATCATGCCCAGCATACAGAGCGTGCCGAGTATGACGGCCTCGGCGCACTGGCCGACGATGAAGCGGTGGAAGCAGTCGTTGAAGACGCCGAGGACGTAGTGAATCTTCCCTCGCAGCCCCTCGCCGAGATAGCGCCGCATGAGGCGGTTGAGCTGTCCGGCGAGCTTCCGCCGGCCGAGCAGGACGTAGACGGCGAAGATTATCGTGATGAAGGCCGTCGCAATGCCGGACACCGCCGTGGTTACGACGCCGGCGACAACGCCGACCACGTCCGTGGCCCCGCCGAGCACGGCGGTGATTATGCCCTCGAGCCGGCTCTGCCAGTCGAAGCCCTCGGCCCACTCGGTGATGCGGGTCACGAGCTCGTCGGCGATGCCGGTCTGCACCAGCCATTCCGCGGCCCTCTCGAGCGCCACGGGTATCTGCGCGAGCAGCAGCCGCACGCAGTCGACGAGCTGCGGGATGATGAGCCAGAGCACCAGCGCGATGATGCCGAGCAGCGTCAGTATGGCGAAGACGAGGCAGAGGCCCGTGCGGGTTTTGAGCACGGCTTTTTTCTGCGAATTGGGGAAGAAGTGCCGCTCGTAGAAGCTCATGAGTATGTTCAGCGGATAGGCGAGCGCCAGTCCCAGCAGCAGCGGCACAAAGGCCGAGAGCGCGACGCCGAGGAAGCCCGCGACCGGCGTCCAGTAGTACATGGCGAGATACAGCGCGAAGCACGCGAGGACGATTTTCACGAGCGTGCGAGTCTTTATATCCTTCATTGCTCCTCCTCCTGTCCAAGGCTGCGGCGCATAATCCGCTCCATCTCCTCCGGCGTCTCCTTATAGCCGCGCAGTATCCAGGCGTTGACAATGCCGAAGAGCGCGTAGGCGGCAAAATTGCGCGCGTAATAGGCGGGCACGTCGTCCCCCTTGCCCTCGTCGGGCGCGAGTATCTGCAAATAGGCGTCTATGATGCAGTTCTGGTGGCCCGTGGAGTATAAGAGGTCGTTTATCTCCCGCGTCTCCAGGCAGAAGCGCAGGAAGCGGCCCATTGCCGCGGGGCCGTCGTCCTCATTTCCGGCGGATGCCCCGCGCCCGGCGTCATAGCGCTTCCAGAGGCAGCGTATCTTGAAGCTCAGCACCTCGTCCTTGCTCTTGAAGTAGCGGAAATAGGTCGAGCGGCCCACGTCGGCCTTCGCCGTCATCTCCTCTATGCTTATCTTCTCGAGCGGCTTCTCGCGCATGAGCTCCAGCAGGGCCGTGCCCATGCACTCCTTTAGATATTCGGTTGTGGCCGTGCTCCTTCTCATGAAACTCGACTCCGGTTTTAGTATCTCAGAGACTATAGTAGCTCAGATATTCCACTTTCATTAAAGCTGTTGACAACAAAAATTTCTGTGGTATCCTTGTCTCACTGAAACAATCGTTTCTTTAATACTAACATCCGGATAAGGAATTGTCAAGAGTGGAAGGAGCATTATGGGTACAATTTTTTCCCGCGTCAGGCTCAGCGGCAGGCGCGTCGCCGGGCTGCTCATATTTATGCTGCTCTCGGCCGTGGCGGCGATGCTGCTGCCCACGGCGCTCGCGAGCATGATAGACGTAGGCGTGACGGGCGAGAGCCGCAGCGCGATAGCGGTTATCGCCGTCATAATGGCCGCGCTCTCGCTGCTGGCCTGCCTTTTCAACATACTGGCCACGGTGCTCTCGGCGAAGATATCGACGAAGTTCGCCGCCGACCTGCGCAGCGAGATTTTCGCGAGGGTGCAGAGCTTCTCGGCCGCGGAGATGGACGCCTTCGGCACGGCGAGCCTCGTCACGCGCACCACCTCGGACGTGACGAATATCCAGCTCTTCCTCTCGCTGCTGCTGCGCCTGGGCGTGACCGCGCCGCTGATGGCCGTCGCGGGGCTCGCGCTCTCGTCGGCGACGGGCGGCGAGCTCAGCGTGGTGCTGAACGTCGCGATACCGGTGCTGATAATCGGCGCGGGCGTGATAGTTATCTTCGTCTCGCGCTATTCCGTCGCGCTCCGCAGGAAGATAGACCGCCTCAACCGCGTATTCCTCGAGACGCTCGAGGGCGTGCGCGTTATCCGCGCCTTCAACCGCGAGGAGCGGGAGGCGGAGCGCTTCAACGAGGCGAACACGGAGCTCGCGGACATGACCGTGCGCTCCGGGCGCGTCTCGGCGCTGCTCGTGCCGGTGATACAGGTGGTCTTCGGCGTGACGACGGCGGCGGTCATGGGCCTCGGCGCGCACTACGTATCCGCCGGCGAGATGGAGGTCGGCGCGCTCGTGGCGAACAGCCAGTACATCTCTATGATACTCGCGGCGATAATGATGCTCGCGCTCGTCATCATGCTCTTCCCCATGAGCTACGCCTGCGCGAAGCGCATCGCCGAGGTGCTGAACACCGAGCCCTCCGTCAAAGACGGGACGCACAGCGCCTCCGAGCGCACCGAGCGCGCGAGCGTGAGGTTCGACCACGTCTCCTTCGCCTATTCCGGCGCGGACGAGCCCGTCCTGCGCGACATCAGCTTCGAGACGCGCGCGGGCGAGGTGACGGCCATAATCGGCCGCACCGGCTGCGGCAAATCCAGCGTGCTCAAGCTCATCCCGCGCCTCTACGACGCCACCGTCGGCCACGTCTATGTCGACGGCATGGACGTGCGCAAGTACTCTCTCAGCGAGCTGCGCGGCCTGATTGGCTATATCCCGCAGAAGAACCTGCTCTTTTCCGGCGACGTCGCCACGAACCTCAGCTTCGGCGGCGCGGAGAGCGGGGAGGAGGAGTGGCGCGCCGCGGCGCATATAGCCTGCGCGGACGAATTCATAGAGCGCAGGCCCGGCGGCTACCACGCCGAAATTGCCCAGGGCGGCACGAACCTCTCGGGCGGCCAGCGCCAGCGCATGGCCATAGCCCGCGCCGTCGTGAAGAGGCCGGAGATATACCTCTTCGACGACAGCTTCTCCGCCCTCGACATGAAGACCGACCGCACGCTCCGCGAGCGCCTGCGGGAGAATATGGGAGACTCCACCATGATAATCGTCGCCCAGCGCGTGGGCTCCATAATCGACGCCGACCGCATACTCGTGATGGACGACGGGGCCATAGTCGGCTGCGGCAGGCACCGCGAGCTGCTTAAAAGCTGCCCGCTCTACCGCGAGATTGCCGAGCTCCAGCTCGGCGAGGAGGAGGTACAAAATGAACTTAAAGGCCTTTAAGCGCCTCTTTAAATACCTGGGCCGCCATAAGCTGAGGCTCGTGCTCGTCATGCTCGCCGCCGTGCTCGCGACGGTGTTCACCGTGCTCGCGCCCGCCGTCACGGGCGGGATAACCTCCGAGCTCTACGCGGGCGTCGCCGGCGGGGAATTCGACTGGGAGGCCATAATCTTCCTGCTCATAGCCCTCGTCGCGCTCTACCTCGTCTCGCAGCTCTTCACGCTGCTGCAAAACATTGGCATGACGAAGCTCACCGCGCGCGTCATGCAGTCCCTGCGCTCGGACATAGACGCCAAGATGCACTCGCTGAAGCTCAGTTATTACGATACGCACACCCACGGCGAGATACTCAGCACCATAACGAACGACGTGGACACGGTGAACAGCGCCCTCAGCCAGAACCTCACCGCCATAGTCACCGAGGCCGTGACCGCGATAGGCATCCTCGTCATGATGCTCGCGCTCAGCCCCTCGCTCGCCCTGATTGCCATAGCCATGGTGCCGGTGAGCCTGCTCGCGAGCATGGGCGTGATGCGCTCCGGCGCGAAGCGCTACGCCGAGCAGCAGGAGCTCATAGGCAGGCTCAACGGCTGCATCGAGGAGTTCTACAACGGCCAGGAGCTCGTGAGCGTCTTCAACTACACCGGCCGCGCCCGCGAACAGTTCGAGGAGATAAACTCCGCCCTGCGCGTGACCGCCGAGAAGGCCGAGACCGCCTCCGGCAAGGTCGGGCCCATAACGGACCTCGTCAATAACCTCGGCTACGCGCTCAGCGCCGTGCTCGGCTGCCTCTCCGTGCTGCGCGGCGGGATGCTCATAGGCGACGTGCAGGCCATGCTGCAATATACGAAGCAGTTTTCCCAGCCCTTCACCAGCATCGCCGGGATGGCCGGCAGCTTCGGCGCGGCCGGCGCCGCCGCCGGGCGGATTTTCGCCCTCCTGGACGCAGAGGAGGAGACGCCCGACCCCGAGCCGGGCTCCGTGCCCGAAAGGCGCGACGGCGCGGTCGAATTCCGGCACGTCGCCTTCGGCTACACGCCGGAGCGGCAGCTCATGCGCGACGTCAATTTCACCGTCAAGCCGGGTCAGAAGGTCGCCGTCGTCGGCCCCACCGGCGCGGGCAAGACGACGCTCATAAACCTGCTCATGCGCTTCTACGACGTGGACTCCGGCGCAATCTATGTCGACGGCGTCGATACGCGCTCCATGACGCGCCATGAGCTGCGCGACCGCTTCGGCATGGTGCTGCAGGACGCCTGGCTCTTCGAGGGCACGGTGCGCGAGAACATCGGCTACGCGGAGGACGGCATGAGCGGGGATAAGATAAAGTCCGCCGCGAAAAACGCCAGCGTCGACGGCTTCATCCGCACGCTGCCCGGCGGCTACGATTTTGTCCTCGACGCGGGCGCGGAGAACGTCTCCCAGGGCCAGCGCCAGCTCCTGACCATCGCCCGGGCCATGGCCTCGGACCCCGAGATAATGATACTCGACGAGGCCACGAGCAACGTCGACACGCACACCGAGCAGCTCATACAAAACGCGATGAACCGCCTCATGCGCGGCCGCACCAGCTTCGTCATAGCGCACCGCCTGAGCACGATACGCGACGCGGACATGATACTCTATATGGAAAACGGCGACATCCTAGAGCAGGGCACGCACGAGGAGCTGCTCGCCCGGAGCGGCAAATACGCCGCGCTCTATATGAGCCAGTTCGCGTAAACTCAGGGAATGACGCAGATAAGCGCCCGTCCATAACGGACGGGCGCTCTCATATTTTCTGCGGTCTCAGGCCGCGCCGTGCGCTTATCCCTCCGGCAGGCTTATGCAGTCAAGCACGGCCTCGAGGTCTGCGGTTGACATAAAATATGACGTTATCATTATACTCGTGTGCGCCGCCGTGCACTCGGCGTCCACGCGGCTGTCCAGCGCGGTTATGACGAACTCCAGGCCGTTCGCGTTCTTGTACACGTATGCCTTGTCCCAGTCGCCCTCGAAGATATAGCTGCTGCCGCTCCACTCGTGCTGGTCAAGGCGGTCGACGTCCAGCATGAACCACGCGCCGTCATCTCCGGCGCTGTAGTACGCGGTGAGGCTCCTGTTATAGAGCGCGCCGTCCGAGTCGGTTATTATGCTTATGAGGCCCGATTCCGGCGCGATCTCAGCCAGGCGGCCGAGCTCGGAGAAGTCTATAACGACAAATGGGGCGATCTCGTCCGCGACGAGCTCAATTCGGGCAGGGAGGAGGTCGCGCTCGACATAGCCAGAGGCGTTATATACCTCGCGCTCGAGGACATCCCCACTGCCGCGCAGGACGCGGCTTCCGGTCCAGGGCTCGCTGAGTACACGGCCGCCGAGCCGCTCGTCCGTCCCAAAGCTCGCGTACAGCTTCCGTATAGACTCCGCGCCCTCGTCAAGCGTCCGTGGCGCGCCGAAGTCCGCGTTCGGCCTTGTGTACGAGACGGCGATCTCCGGGCCGGAATCCTCCAAAATCCCGCTGTTCTTGAACGTAGGCTCTGGTATGTCCTCCACGCCGCCGACAATCTCGCTGTTGCGGAAAACCTGCGCATACGCCGCGCCCGCGCCGATTATGAGCAGCGCAGCGGCGACGGCGGCGATGATTACCGCCCTGCCGCGGAGGCGGCGGCGCGGCTTCCCGGCGGGAGCGGACGAGAGCCCGGCCCTTATCCTCGCCGCGGCGGCTTCGGGCAGCTCTATGCCCTCCACGGCGCGCTTGAGCTTATTCTCCATCGAAAATCTCCTTTCCCAGCAGCTCGCGGCCCTTTTTGAGCCGCATTTTGACGCAGGAGGGCGTGCGCCCGGTCATGGACGCTATCTCGCCGGTGGAATAGCCCTCAACGTAGTGCAGCGTGAGCGCGAGGCGGTACTTTTCCGGCAGGCGCATGAGCGCGTCCAGAAGGCCCAGCCCGGATTCATCCGCGCCCAGCCCGGCGAGCTCGTCGAGCGTGAGCTGAGGATGCCTCCGGGCCGCGCGCAGGGCGTCGCGGCAGCGGTTGGAGTCGACGGTGAAGAGCCAGGCGCGCTCGGCCCCGGCGCTCTCGAATTCCGGCGCGCGCTCTATGTAGCACAGCAGCGCCTCCTGCACGGCGTCCTCGGCGTCGGCGGCGTTCCGCAGCATGACGAGGCAGAGGCGAAAGAGCGCGGAGCCGTATTTCTCCACAAGCTCCGCCGCCTTCGCCCGGCGGGAATCCCTGTACATCCTGTCACCTCCTCGTATATATAACGCCCGGGAAGGGGGAAAGGTCAAAAAAACTGCCGCCCTGAGGCGGCAGTTTTTTCAGTCGAAGGCGCACTCCCAGCCGAGGCCGGTTACGGCGTCCAGATTGACGCCGGGCCTCGCCGCGGCGAGGAGCGTATCCGGCGTGTCGGGGTCGTGCCCGCCGCAGAAGGCGGCGAAATCCAGCCAGCGCCGGGGGAATACGACGCCCTCGCCGCCCTTGCGGAAGACGGGGCGCATATCGAGCCGGCCGGCGTACCAGCCCTCGAGGCTCCGGCTGGCCGGGAGCGTCGCGACAATGTCCGCGCCGCGCTCAAAGGCCGCGGCTCGCAGGCCGAGGGCGATCTCCCCCGCGAGGCCGCGCCCGCGGTGCTCCGGATGCGTCGCCATGGCGTAGATGTAGCCGCAGGCGTATCCCGCCGCCTCGGGTCCGAGGGGGCAGAAGCCCATCGCGGCAATCGAGCCGCCGCGCGCGGCGACGAGGCCGCAGTCCGGGCCGAACACGCGCAGGAACTCGCGCACGAAGCCCTCGCCGTCGCCGAACACCCCGCCCCAGAGCGCGCATATGCCCTCCGCGTCGGATTCGCGCGCCGGGCGAAGCTCATAGCCTGTCATGCGCGCACCTCCGCCGTGAACTTCCGCAGGAGGAAGGCGGGGCGCATCTCGAGCTTCGCCTCGCGCAGGTTCTCCTGGCCCATGTCGTCCTCGCGGTTGAGATAGACGACGCCCGGGTGCCGCGCGAGCACCTGGCGCGCGAACTCGCGGCAGACCATCGGATACGCGCCGGGTATGGAGGCGAAGGCCTTCTCGAAGTGGACGTCGAAGGTGTCGGAGCTTATCCGCTCGCCCATCGTGAAGCCTATGCAGCGCCCCTCGGCGAAGAGCGCGCCGCCCTCGAGCCCGAGCGCGTCATAGCGCATGAAGGCGCGGATTATCGCCCCGTGCTCCTCTTCGAGGCCGGGGGGCGGGACGTCGAACTCCCGCTGCCACGCGCCGAGCATCTCCATGCACTGGGGGAAGAGCTCCGGCGTCAGGGGACGGAACTCCCAGCTGTGCTCGCGCTCAAAGCGGTTGCAGAAGTTGCGCTTGCCGTGCAGCTTCTTCCCGGCGAAGGTGGAGAGCTTTTCCGCCTCGTAGATGTAGTCGAAGCAGCCGCGGTCCTCCGTGAAGGCGAATTTCCCGGGATACGCGGCCTCCATGAGCTCGCGGTGCCCGTCGGTTATGCCGCGCACGCGCAGCGGCCAGCCCTCGAGCGCGGCGTGCTCCGCCATCGCGTCAATCGCCGGGCGGATGTCGCCCGAGCCTATTGGGAAGGCGAAGAAGGGCTTGTCCTCATATTTGAGCTGGGTGAGCAGCCGCCCGCCGCAGGGGGCGAGGAACTGGCGGTAGGCCGTGTCCCAGAGGTAGATGTTGCCGAAGTTGAAGTCGGCGCTGCGGGAGTCCTCCGCCCGCACAAAGCCGTCTACGAGCGGCTTGTCGCCGATAGTGACGCGCCGGAACTGTACCATACGCGCCTCACAGCTTGGCCGCGGCGGCCTGTATGCGCTTGAGGTCGTCGAAGGTCTCCGGGCGCTTCCTCGGGTCGCGCAGCAGCGCCGCGGGGTGGTAGAGCGCCATGACGCGGCGGCCGTCCTTCTCAAACCACTGGCCGTGCTCGCGGGTAATCTTGAAGTCCGGCTTTATGAAGCGCATGGCGGCTATCCTGCCGAGGCAGACGATGATGCGCGGGTTGATGAGCTCTATCTGGCGGCTCAGCCAGTGCTCGCAGGCGGCCTGCTCCGTGGGCAGGGGGTCGCGGTTCTTCGGCGGGCGGCACTTCACCATGTTCGCGATGTACACCTTGGTGCGGTCGAGGTTTATGAGCTCGAGCATATCGTCGAGCAGCTTCCCGCCCCGGCCCACGAAGGGCACGCCCTGCAAATCCTCGTTCTCGCCGGGGCCCTCGCCTATGAACATTATCCGCGCCGTCTCCGGCCCCACGCCGAAGACGACGTTGGTGCGCGTGCGGCAGAGTTCGCAGCGCTCGCAGCCGAGGCATTCCTCGCGCAGCTTTTCAAGCTCGGTCATTGCCGTATCTCTCCTTTATAAGTTGACATAATATATCGTGCCGGTTGTCCGACGGGTGGTCTATGACGTGCTCGAGCAGCGCGTCGAGCGCCTCGCCTATCTCGCGGCCGCGCAGGCCGAGCGCGGCGAGCTCAGCCCCGCCGACGGCCAGGCCCTTCACGCTCCAACACTCGCCGCAGGCGAGGACCGCGCGGAGGGCGCGGCTTTTCGGCAGGGCGGCGAGGACGGCGTCCTCGCCGTAGTCGCGCAGCAGGCGCTTATAGTCCCGCTTTTGGCCCAGGATTATCTCCGCCGCGGCGGAGGCGGTTTTGATGCTGCGGGCGGGGAAGCGGAGCGCCGTGAGGAAGCCACGGGTAGACATAATACTTCCACGCTCCTCCAGCGACGCGCAGTAATGCGCGAGGCGCGCATAGTGCGGCAGCGGCGCGAGCGCCCTCGCCGGAGGCCCGGAGCCGGGGGCTGCCCTGCCGGAGAGGAGGCCCCAGTCCGCGAGCAGATAGGCCCCGTCGGGGCGCGGCGACGAGAGCATGGCGGAAACCTCGCCCGCGACGCGCTCGGCGCTCAGCGAGGCCGTCAGCGGCGCGAGGGAGCGCAGCGCGGCGAGCGTGGCGGCGTCTATTTCGAAGCCCAGCCGGGAGGCGAAGCGCAGGCAGCGCAGCAGCCGCAGCGCGTCCTCGCCGAAGCGCCTCTCCGGCTCGCCGACGCAGCGGATAAGCCCTCGGGCGAGGTCCGCGCGCCCGCCAAAGGGGTCCGTGACGCGCCCGGCGGCGTCCATGGCCATGGCGTTTATCGTGAAGTCGCGCCGGCTCAGGTCGGCCTCGAGGCTCGTCGTGAAGCTCACGGAGTCCGGCCGGCGGCGGTCGGTATACGCGCCCTCGGTGCGGTAGGTCGTAACCTCGCAGTGCCCGCCGCCATACAATACTGTGACGGTGCCGTGGCGCGCGCCGGTCGGCACGGTGCGGCGGAAGAGGCGCTCGACCTCGCCGGGCCTGGCGGCGGTGGCGACGTCCCAGTCGCTGGGGCGGCGGCGCATGAGCGTGTCGCGCACGCAGCCGCCGACGAGCCGGGCCTCATAGCCCGCGCCCTCGAGCGTATTCAGGATGTGCATTACATATTTCGGCGGCAAATTTTGGCCCACCTCGTTTTTATTCTTGTGTTACGCGCCATAATGTATTATAATCACAAGGATGTATCCAGCGCAAGGGTTATTTCTACCGCCGCAACCGCCGCGCGGGCCCTGCGCAGCCCAATTAAAGGTCAGGAGCTCTTATGGCAGATTTTCAGGAATACTTGAAGCCCGGTATGCGCGGGCACCTCATAGGCGTGGGCGGCGTCAGCATGGCGCCGCTGGCGGAGGTCCTCGCGGGCATGGGCCTCGTTATAGACGGCTCGGATATGTCCGAGAGCGAGAAGACGGAGCATCTGCGCGCGCTCGGTATAGACGTCAAGATAGGCCACAGCGCTATGAACGTCGCGCCCGACATCCAGTTCATAGTCCGCACGGCCGCCGTGCACGACGAGAACCCCGAGATAGTCGAGGCCCGCGCGCGGGGCATCCCCGTCTTCGAGCGCGCCGAGGCCTGGGGGGCCATCATGTGCGACTACGCCAACGCTCTGTGCATAGCCGGCACCCACGGCAAGACGACCACCACGAGCATGTGCACGCACATCCTCATGGCCGCGGAGCGCGACCCGACCGTCATGATAGGCGGCACGCTCCCGCTCCTGCACGCCGGCCACCGCGTGGGGAAGGGGAACACCATCATCCTCGAGAGCTGCGAATATCACGACAGCTTCCTCGCCTTCCACCCCACGATCGCCGTCATACTCGACGTCGACGCCGACCATCTCGACTACTTCTCCGGCCTCGAGCAGGTGAAGGAGTCCTTCCGGGCCTTCGCGGCGAAGGTGCCCCCCGAGGGCAGGATAGTCGCGAACCTCGACGACCGCAACACCATGGACGCCCTCGAGCCCCTGGGCCGCGAGCTCTTCACCTTCGGCCTCACGGATAAGGCCGACGTCTACGCGCGCAACATCCGCCGCGTGGGCGCGAACAGCGAGTTCGACGTCTATGTCCACGGCCGCTTCTTCACGACGGTCACGCTGCACGTGCCCGGCATCCACAACGTCAAGAATGCCCTCGCCGCGACGGCGGCCTGCATCTGCCTCGGCGTCAGGCCCAACGCCGTCAAGTACGGCCTCGCCGGCTTCAACGGCGCGGGGCGGCGCTTCGAATTCAAAGGCAAGTATAATGGCGCGGACGTCTACGACGACTACGCCCACCATCCCGGCGAGCTCCAGGCCCTGCTGGACGCCGTCGAGCCCCTGGGCTACAAGCGCACCATACTCGTGTTCCAGCCCCACACCTACAGCCGCACCGCCGCCCTCTTCGAGGACTTCGTCGAGCAGCTCAAGCGCCCCGACGTCGCCTACCTCGCGGAGATATACGCCGCGCGCGAGACTAACACCTGCGGCATATCCTCCGCCGACCTCGCGCGGCGCATCCCGGGCAGCCTCTTCCTCGACAGCTTCGAGGAGATAGAGTCCTCCCTGCGCGCCACCGCCCGCCCCGGCGACATCATCCTCACCGTCGGCGCCGGCGACGTCTACAAGATAGGCGAGGACCTCGTCCGCGAGTGAAGGTTTGCACAGCTTTTCCACAGTCCCCGGTACTCTTTTGACGAGTGCCGGGGTTTTTTAAATGGGCGGGCGTTTTTCCCCGTAAAGTCAGCGTAAACTACAGCGCCGAGCGACAGGGTTTTCATAAGTGTAATGGCTATACTTTATGTAAACTCTGAAACGGGAGGCAGGTTTATGACTGTGAAAAGCGGCTCGGGGGAGCGGGGGCTCGAAAGGCCGCGGCGGGACGCGGCGATGTATGCGGCGGGGGCGGCGATGGCGCGCTTCCTGGCCGGTTTCCTTATGGCGGCGGGGCGCTTCGCGCTGCCGGCCGCGCCCTTCGGCACGGCGATAACGGCGGCGTCGGGGACGCGGCTCGCGGGGGCGGGCGCGCTGGCGGGGGCGAGCCTCGGCTACCTCGTGACCATGCCGATAGAGGAGGGCATACGCTACGCCGCCGCCTGTGTGGCGGCCTTCACGCTGCTCTTTATCCTCCAGGACACCAGGGCGGGGCGCTCCGCGGCGGCGCCTCCGCTTACCGCGGCCGTTGTGACGGCGGCGACGGGCGCGCTCGGCGCGCTCGCCTCGGGCGGGGAGGACAGGGCCGCCATGGCGCTGAATATCGCCGTGGAGAGCGCCCTCGCGGGCGGGGCGGCGTATTTCTTCCGCGAGGCGCTCAGGCCGCGCGGCGCGTCCACGGAGCTCGCGGACAAGCGCCATGACGCCTCGCTCGTCATATTCGCCTCGGCGGCGCTGATGGGCCTCGAGCCGGTGAAATTCATGGACACGCTGAGCCTCGGGCGGACGCTCTCGCTGCTGCCCGTGCTGACCGCCTCGCTCAAGGGCGGGGCCTTCGCCGGGGCGGCGGCGGGGACGGCCTTCGGCCTCGCCATGGACGCCGCCGGGGGCACGGCGGGGCTCTACGCGATGGCCTGGAGCTTCTCGGCGCTGTGCGCGGGCGTGTTCTCGCGCTTCGGGAGGCTGAGCTTCCTCACGGTCTTCGTGGCGGCGGACGCTGTCGCCGTGCTCGGCTGCGGCGGCGGGACGATAGACGCGGCCCCGCTCTTCGAGAGCTTCGCCGCGAGCGTCGTATTCATGCTGCTGCCCTCCGGCGCGCTCTCGCAGGCGGGCGCGCTCATCGCGCCCCTGAGCCCCGGCGTGGGCGAGAGCGGGCTGAGAAAGTACGCCTCCCGCCGCGTGGAGGGCATCGCGCGGGCCTATCTCGCCGTCAGCGAGGCGGCGGAGAAGGGCGCGGAGTGCGCGAACGACAACGACGTCGCCCGCGTCTTCGACCGCGCGGCCGGCGCGGCCTGCGTGAAATGCGCGCGCCGGGGCGAGTGCTGGGTCTCGGGCTATATGGAGACGCTCGACGCCATGAACAGCGCCACGGCCGCCATGAGGGCGCGCGGGCGGCTCGAGAGCGGCGACCTGCCGGACTGGTTCGCCTCGCGCTGCGAAAACCTCGCCGCCTTCGTCGCCGCCGTGAACGGCGAGCTGCGCGCGCAGTATTACCGCGCCGAGTACCGCGAGCGGCTGCGCCACGGCCGCGCGGCCGCCTGGGGGCAGTACAGGGACTTCGCCGAGATACTCGCCCAGGTCTCCGCGGAGCTCGGCAGCCTCAACGGGGCGGACCCGCTGGCCGAGAGGCGGCTCATGCGCTACCTGCGCAGCATGGACATCGAGGCCGACGCCGCCGTATTCCGCGACGCCTCCGGCCGGCTGCGGGCCGTCATAGAGTCCGGCTCGCTCCAGACGCTCACGCGCGACGCCGCCTGGCTCGACCGCCTCTCGGCCGTGCTGGGCGTGAGGCTCTGCACGCCGGGGAATAACCCCGCCGGGCGCATAACGCTCCTCGAGGCCGAGCCGCTCTGCGCGAGCGTGGGCGTCGCCGCGCGGCGCAGGGAGGGCGAGAGCGTCTCCGGCGACCGGGGCACCTTCTTCAAGACGGACGCCGGCGTGCTGTGCGTGATACTCTCCGACGGCATGGGCTCCGGCGAGGCGGCCGCGGGCGAGAGCGCGGGCGCGGTCGGCATACTCGAGCGCTTCCTCAGGAGCGGCGTCGACCCCGCCGCGGCCATGAAGGTGCTGGGCAGCGTCATGCTGCTGCGCTCCGGGGCCGAGGACTGGGGCTGCGCCACGGCCGACCTGCTGTGCGTCGACCTCTTTACGGGCGAGGCGGGCTTCTATAAATACGGCGCGGCCCCGAGCTACGTGAAGAACGGGCGCAGCGTGCGGCGCATAGACTGCGAGAGCTTCGCCGCCGGGCTGCTCGAGGGCGAATGCCCCGCGCCGGACGCCGTGCACATGACGCTCCGGCCCGGCAGCGTGGCGCTGATTGCCTCCGACGGCGTCGTATCCGGCGCGGACGACGCCTGGCTGCGCGAGACGCTCGCCGCGAGCGAGGACCCGGACATGAAGGCCCTCGCCCGGCAGGTGCTGCGCTGCGCCATGGAGCGGGAGGACAACCCCGACGACATGACCGTCCTCGCCGTGCGCGTGGACGAGCGCGCGTGAGGGCCCCGGGGCTTCGCCGCGAGGTGGTGCGCGGCTCGGCGCGGCGGATAATCGTGCTCCCGCCGCCGGAGGACGGGCCATTTGAGAGGGCGGTGTTCGTGCTCAGGCCGGACGCGGAGCCCGTGAGCGAGGCGGAGCTCCTGCGCGAGGCCATGGCGGCCGCGGCCCCGTTCAGCGCCGGGGAGGCGCGGGGCCTCACGGCGCGGGAGAGGCTGCGCCGGGCCCTGCCGTGGATACTGTGCGCCGTCTCGGGAGCGGCCGCCGGGGCGCTCGGCGCTCTGGCGCTGTGAGGAAAATGAACAGTGTGTTAATTCTGCCTCCGCCTTCCTTGTGCTGAGGGCGCAAAGGTGGTATCATCAAAGAAAAACGCTTCGCCGGCCCCGGTCAACGGGGCCGGCTTTTGGACGGAGATGTGAGATTTTGCAGGAGCTGGACAAGAAGACCTGGCTGTTCGAGAGCGCGCCGCTCTCCCGCGCAGTCATGACGCTCGCCATACCCACCGTGCTGAGCTCGCTCGTGACGGTGCTCTATAACCTCGCCGACACCTATTTCGTGAGCATGCTCAACGACCCCGTGGAGAACGCCGCCGTCACGCTCGCCGCGCCGGTTATGCTCGCCTTCAACGCCGTGAACAACCTCTTCGGCGTCGGCTCGTCGAGCCTCATGAGCCGTTCGCTCGGCTGCAAGGACTACGACACCGTTGCGAAGGCCAGCGCCTTCGGCTTCTACTGCTCGCTCTTCGCGGGCCTGCTCTTCAGCGCGCTGTGCTTTATCTTCCGCTCGCCGCTCCTCACGCTCATCGGCACGGACGCCGACACGCGCGCGGCGACGGACGCCTATATGCTCTGGACGGTCCTGCTCGGCGCGGCGCCGACGATACTCAACGTCGTCATGGCCTACCTCGTGAGGGCCGAGGGCAGCGCAATGCACGCGAGCCTCGGCACCATGACCGGCTGCCTGCTGAACATCGCCCTCGACCCCATATTCATCATGCCCTGGGGCCTGGACATGGGCGCGGCCGGCGCGGGCCTCGCGACGTTCATATCCAACTGCGTGGCCTGCGGCTACTTCTTCGTGCTGCTGGCCGTCAAGCGCGGGAAGACCTACGTCTGCGTCGATATCCGCCGCCTGAGCTTCAGCCGCTCCATCGTGGCGAACGTCTGCGGCGTCGGCATCCCGGCCTCCATACAGAACCTGCTGAACGTCACCGGCATGACCATACTCAACAATTTCACCGGCGCCTACGGCCCCGACGCCATCGCCGCCATGGGCATCTGCCAGAAGCTTACGCAGGTCTCCATGTACGCCACGCTCGGCTTCTCGCAGGGAGTCATGCCGCTAGTGAGCTACAACTATTCGAGCGGCGACGTGAAGCGCATGAAGGGCGGCGTCCGCTACGCGCTGACGGTCTGCCTCGCCGCCATGCTGGTCATAGTCTCGCTCTTCGTGCTCTTCCCGGAGTTCTTCATCCGCCTCTTCATGGACGACCCCGATGTCGTCGAGTACGGCCGCCACTTCCTCGTGGGGCTGATACTCGCGCAGCCCTTCATGTGCCTCGACTTCATGTGCGTCGGCGTCTTCCAGGCCGTCGGCCTCGGCCTCGGCAGCCTCATCTTCGCCGTGCTGCGCAAGGTCGTGCTCGAGATACCCGCCATCATCGTGCTCAACAGGCTCTTCCCGCTCTACGGCCTCGCCTACTCCCAGCTCACCGCCGAGGTCGTGCTCGCCTGCGCGGCCGCCGGGGTGCTCGTCTGGATGTTCCGCCGGCTCGACCGCGGCGAGCCGCTGCGCCGCCGCTGAGGATTTGCCCCGGCGCGAAAAATTTCGCAAAATTCGCGCCGGGGGCGAAATATTGCTCTTGACAAAGCCGCGGAGTGATGATAAACTAAGTAGGCTTTGCGGGGCGGCGCACCGCCGCGGTTAGAGTGCGCAAGCACGCGCCGCGTACAGATATGCGCCAGTAGCTCAGCAGGATAGAGCAACTGCCTTCTAAGCAGTAGGCCGGGGGTTCGAGTCCCTCCTGGCGTGCCATTGGCAGGCTCCATACAATGGTGGGTGTAGCTCAGTTGGTATGAGCACCGGATTGTGGTTCCGGGTGTCGTGGGTTCGAGCCCCATCTCCCACCCCAGATTGAGTGAGGCCGGCGCAATGCCGGCCTCAACTTGCAATCGCTGTCAGTCGCGGTGGGATGTAGTGTAACGGTAACACACCAGACTTTGACTCTGATATTGTAGGTTCGAGTCCTGCCATCCCAGCCACGTCGGTCTGCTTCTGCAGGTTCCAATCTTGGCCCTGCGTGGGTGGGCCAAGATTTCCACCTTCCGAAGCGACCTCCTTGCAAATCGAAAGCGGGCTTTCGATTTGTGGGGGAAGCTGAATATGACCCAGTAGCTCAGCAGGCAGAGCACCTGCCTTTTAAGCAGGGTGTCCGGGGTTCGAATCCCCGCTGGGTCACCAGAATGTCTGAGCCCTAAACTAAAAGAAAACAGGCTAAAATGCTTGAATTCTTGAAGTTTAGGGCTCAAATTGTTGTAGAAATCAACGCGGGCAGAATCAGATGAAAATCAAAAAACGTCAAAATAAATCAAGATAAATCATTTAATTGATGTCAAAAATGATGTCAGCTTTGGGGCGAGAAATAATCGTTGAGCTTCTGCGCCGTGTCCTTGCGACGGGCTTGGCGTATATGGGTGTAGACGTCGCGCGTGAGGGTTATGGTACTGTGGCCGAGAAGCTCCTGCGCGTCCTTGTCAGGGATTCCGGCCTCGTACAGTATGGTGGCGAAGCCGTGACGGAGCTGGTGGGCGGTGAGCTCAAAGCCTATCTCCTTACAGTAATTGCGCCAGCGAACGCGGTACTGCATTTTTGTGAGCAGACTGCCGTCCTCGTTGCAAAAAATATAGCCGCGGCTGGCTGGAATCTCCGCGGCAAGAACGTCGAGAAGAATTGCGTCACGTACGCCGGCGGCGGTCTTGGGTTCCTTAATGTGAGGATTGTTGCCGACAAACTCGACGGCCTTGGTGATATGTATGACGCCGTGGATGCGGTCGACATCCTCGTAGCGCAAAGCAAGCGCCTCACCGCGCCGGAGGCCCGCATACAGGCATATCTTCGCAAACAGGGCATTGGGGCCCGTACTGGACTTCACGGCCTCTACGGCGGCATCGGGGGGCAATTCGCGTACGCTGCGCTTCAAGTTCCGCGGGAGGTGGACAGCGGAGACGGGGTTAAACCGGGTTAGGCCGCCGACTATGGCCTTGTTGAAAATCATGTTGAGGATATCACGGTGCATCTGCACCGTACGCCGTGAGTAACCTTTTTTGGCAAGCGCGGAGAGATAGGCTGAGATATCGGCAGCGGAGATATGCTCAATCTGCTGGTCACCAAATTGGGCTTTAATACGCCGGAGCGGCGCGACGTATGCTTCGGCGGTTTTGAAACTAATCTGCTCTGTGTGCTCCTTATCCCATGCGTCCGCTGCCTGCGCGAACAGCGCGGGCTTTTCATCTTTCGGGGCGTTGAGCTTTTGCCACAGCCTCTCGGGGTCACGGTCGTAGAGGTAGTGGCGGCCGGTGTCGTCGGTATAGCTGGCCTGGTAGCGGCCGTCCTTCCGTAGGGTGAACATATCGGCATATTTGTTTTTCGCCATTGCCTCACATTCTCCTTGATAAAGCAGATTCCATTCGCTAGAATATAAGTGTCATTGGAAAGTGTTTTTTCTGCTTTCTTTCTCCCGGTGGAGCGCCCCGCGTGTCAAGCGTGGGGCGC
>DVKN01000147.1 GCA_018716005.1 Candidatus Scatomorpha stercoravium | reverse complement strand
AAGCGGCCGAGCTCCTTCCTGAGCAGGGCCGCGCCCACGCCGGAGGTCTTGAGCGCCCGCTCGCGGTAGACGAGCTTCTTCACGGAGGGGCGGCGCGTGGTGACGGCGAGGAAGCCGCGCGAGAGTATGGCATAGACGAGCGCGAAGGGCACGACGCAGCAGGCGGCGAAGCCGAGCGCGTGCGGCAGGGAGCCCAGCGAAGCCTGCCCGAAGGCGTAGAGCGGGTAGACCGCGATGAGCGCGCCCGCTATCCTCTCGCTGTTCGCTATGAGCTCCGTGAGGAGCTGCTGCAAATTCATATAGAAGTAGAAATACGCCGCGAGGAAGGCGAGGTAGAGCACGAGGGTGACGACGGTCTTGTTCCGCATCCTCGAGCTTATGAGCGCGAGCAGCCAGGCGAAGAGGCAGGTGAAGCACATAATGAGCAGCGGCAGAAGCAGCGCGGAGAGGACGAAGCCGAATACGCCCCCCGCCGTCCCGCCGACGACCATCAGCCACACCGCGCCCGCGGGCAGCAGGACTATGAGCGTGAGCGCGTAGTCCAGGAGCAGCAGGACGGCCATGCGCGCGCCGAGTATGTCGCGCGGGCGTATGGGCATGGCGAGCAGGAGCTCGTTGTCCCGCGCAGCGAAGAGCTGCTGCTGCGCCGTGAAGACGCTGCCGATAAAGCCCAGCGCGAAGGCCATAATCGCGGCGAGCGCGAAGTAGAACCAGCCGAGGCCCATCCCCGGGAGCGCGAGGGCCAGGGCGTAGAAGGTGAAGCCGAAGAAGGACAGGAATATCACGGCGAGGAAGGCCATGAGCAGCACGGCCCCGGCGACGGAGAGGCGCTTGCCCCT
Organism: Candidatus Scatomorpha stercoravium; assembly: GCA_018716005.1. Classification (GTDB taxonomy): domain Bacteria; phylum Bacillota; class Clostridia; order Oscillospirales; family Oscillospiraceae; genus Scatomorpha; species Scatomorpha stercoravium. The sequence continues at coordinate 1,950 of DVKN01000147.1, read as the reverse complement.
GGACGTGCGGGTGAGGCTCGCGAGCACGCTCTGAAGCTGCGCCTTTATGAGTATCCGCAGCATATTACTCCTCCTCCAGCTCCAGGAACACGTCCTCGAGCGAGTCGTCGCCGCGCACCTCGTCCATCGTCCCGGCCTTCACGAGCCGGCCGGCCTTGATTATCGCGACCATGTCGCAGAGCTTTTCCGCCACCTCGAGCACGTGGGTGGAGAAGAATATCGCGCCGCCCGCGTCGCAGTGCTCGCGCATGATGCCCTTGAGCTTGTGCGAGGCGACGGGGTCGAGGCCGACGAAGGGCTCGTCCATTATTATGAGCCGCGGCGCGTGGACGAGGGCGGAGATAATCGCGAGCTTTTGCTTCATGCCGTGGGAGTAGGCGCTTATCGGCTCGGCGAGGTCGGCGGTGAGGCCGAAGGCGTCCGCATAGCGGTGTATGCGCTCCTGGCGCTCGGCCTGCGGCACGGCGAAGACGTCGCAGATGAAGTTCAGGTACTTTATCCCGCTCATGAAGTCGTAGAGGTCGGGGTTGTCCGGGATGTAGGCGAGCATGCGCTTGCACTCGAGCGGCTCGGACTTTACGCTGTGCCCGCCGATAAATATCTCGCCGGAGTCGAAGCTCATTATGCCGCAGCAGGCCTTTATCGTCGTGGTCTTGCCCGCGCCGTTGTGGCCGATGAAGCCGTAAATCTGCCCCGGCTCGATGTGCAGCGTGAGGTCGTCCACGGCGCGCTTGTCGCCGTAGGTCTTGGTCAGATGTTCTATGCGGAGCATACGGAACCCTCCTTACATATTCGTGGCGCCAGTGTGCCGCTGAAAATTCAACACATTTTAAACTTTCGCCCCAACGCTGGCGTTCATTTTACCGCCTCCAGAATCTCGTCGTAGAATTCTTCGGTTTCCTCCGGGGCATTCAGCGCGAAGATGCGCGTCATCTCCTCCGTCTCGACGGCGATATACGGCGGCTGCCCCGGGTTGAGGCTTATGCGGACGTTCTCATAACCTTCGACGGAAAAGCGGCCCTCGAGGAGGTACGGAAGGCCCGTGCCCGCGATGCGGCGGGCGCGCGGGAGCTCGTAAATCAGCTCCAGCTCCGTCACGTCCTCGAGCGCAATCTCGTACTTCTCCATGCCGTGGCTGAAATAGAGCGTATCGCCCTCGATGTTCGCCTCGAAGGGCGAGGAGAAGCCCAGCGCGAGCGCAACGCAGACCACGATTAAGCCCGCGAGCATAGCGGCGGTGACGGCCATGAAGGCCTTGCCCGCCGGGCGGCCTATGTTGACGCCCATGCCGGAGCCTGTGCGGTCGTTAACGAAGAGGTGGCGGTCGTTCGGGTTATTGTAGAACATACCCCAGACCCAGAGGTCGTCCTCGTCGACACAGCCCGGCTCGTCGCGGGTGAGCCGCTCCTGTACGCGGCGGACGGAGAACTCGGTCGCGAGGCAGAAGCCAACCAGCACGAACATATACGCCACGGTCAGCACCATCGTCCAGAGCACGCTCTCCTGTAAGAGCCAGTAACCCAGCATGAAAATCGCCGTGAGGTAGCTCGTGACGAGCAGCATCTTGCCCCAGTTATAGCGCCGCACGCGCGTGAGAGCGGCGTTCTTGCCGCTGTCGGGCCCCGCGACGTCGCCGCGCTGGCGGAGTATGAGCGGGTAGAGGAACATGCACAAGAGGCCGATGAGGGCCGTCGCGCCGAACATTATCACCGCGCCATAGCGCGCCCCCTCGTCGCCGGAGAAGAGGGCGATTATGAGCGGGACGAGCGCAATGATTATCGGCGGCAGGAACGCGCGCCGTTTCAGCGCCGGCATGGGCTCGGCGGCGGCCTTCAAATCCACGACGACCGCGCCGGTATAGGGCACGCTCCAGCCCTCGGCCTTTTTGAGCGCGGCGAGACGCCTGTTCGCGCGCACGTAGAAGAAATAGGGCACGAAGAGCGCGGCTAT